>DAOQAK010000012.1 GCA_035353855.1 Bacteroidales bacterium
TCTCTATTAAATCAAACGACTTTATGATTTCTTCTGGTACAATTAAGCGGAGAATAGTATTTGTTTCCATATAGCTTTTTCTCCTTTATACGCAGCACCTCAAAAAATGATTTAGCCAATATTGACAAAATCATATTTTCAAGAGTTAATAACATATCCTGTAGGATTATTATCGGTAATTTTAAACAAGCAGATTCAATTAATGGCTATAGCTAAAAAATAATATACCGACAGAAAAGAGTTTTGCAAAAATATTTTTTGTTTTCTGTACGGTATAACTCGTTCTAAACAGTTTTGCCTTTGCAAACCTGATAAGAACAAGTATAAATTAATATTTTATTTTTTTAGAAATTTTTAATTATAGACTTTATCAATTCAGTAAGCAAATTATTTTGTATTTTTGCGACCTTATTTTTAATAATTGGTTATTAATTTTATTTAAACAATATGAAAATTTTAGTTTGTATCAGTCATGTGCCTGACACCACTACAAAAATCAAATTTGTAAATAACAATACAACCTTTGATAATGCCGGTGTTCAGTGGATTATTAATCCCTGGGATGAACTGGCACTTACCCGGGTGCTTGATATTAAAGATGCTCAGGCCGGTGCAATTGAAAGCATTACCGTTGCTAATGTTGGTTTAGCTGAAACTGAACCTACCATCAGGAAAGCATTGGCAATTGGCGCAGATAAAGGTATTCGTGTGAATACTCAACCTAAAGATGCTTTCACTATTGCTACACAACTTGCAGAAGTTATTAAGAAAGAAAGTTTCGATGTTATTTTCTGCGGTATTGAATCAAGCGATTTTAATGGTGCAACAGTTGGCGGTATGCTGGCTGAAATGCTTGGAATTACTTCGGTTTCGGCAGTTTCATTTTTCGATATAGAAAATGGACAGATTAAATTGAAAAGAGAAATTGATGGCGGACAGGAAATTGTTACCACTCAAACTCCTTTCGTTGCCATAGTTCAGAAAGGTATTTGCAAAGAGCCACGTATTCCGTCAATGCGCGGAATTATGGGCGCCCGCACAAAACCTTTACAGGTAGTTGAGCCCGTTGCAGCAGAACCATTACTCGAATATGTTAGCTTTGAATATCCAAAACCAAAAGCTGCTTGCAAAAAAGTTGATGCAGAAAATGTGAAAGAACTTGTACAATTGCTGCATAACGAAGCAAAAGTTTTATAAACATTCAAAGTAAATTCATAAATCGTCATTCGTAAATCTAAAATCCTAAATCAAATGTCAATACTAGTATATACCGAAAATTGGGATGGTAAGTTTAAAAAGCTTTCATTCGAACTTGTTTCTTATGCTGCAGAACTGGCAAAAAAATTCAATACTACTGTAACTGCTGTTTCTATTGGAAATGTTGACGCAGAAGAATTAAAAAAATTAGGCACTTATGGTGCAAATAAAATTTTATCAGTTAACGATGCAAAATTAAATGCACTCGATAACCAGGTTTATTGTTCTGTAATTGCTCAGGCTGTTGAGAAAGAAAAATCTAATGTTGTAATTTTTGCACACAACAATTCAGGAAAAGCAATATCTCCAAGGCTTTCCGTAAAATTAAAAGCAGGTTTGGTAACCGGAGTTACCGGGGTACCCTCTAATACCGAGCCTTTCACCATTACAAAAAGAGTTTTTACTTCAAAAGCATTTGTAAATGCAGTTGTAAAATCGCCGATTAAAATTATTACATTATTACAAAATGCATTTGGATTATTTGAAAATCCTGTTGCAGCAGAAATTGAAAATTTTGCTCCGCAATATAATGAAGGTGATTTAAAAACCCAGGTGAAAGAAGTAACTAAAGTTACCGGAAAAATTCTTTTGACCGATGCTGAAATTGTAGTTTCCGGCGGTCGTGGAATGAAAGGTCCTGAGAATTGGGGTCCTATTGAAGAACTTGCAACTCTTCTGGGTGCTGCAACTGCATGTTCACGTCCGGTTTCTGATGAAGGCTGGCGTCCTCATGAAGAACATACCGGTCAGACAGGAAAAATCATTGCACCTAATTTATATTTCGCTTTCGGAATATCAGGAGCAATACAGCATTTAGGCGGTATCAGTTCTTCAAAATGTATTGTAGCTATTAATAAAGACCCTGATGCCCCTATTTGGGAAGCCGCTGATTACGGCATTGTTGGCGATGCTTTAAAAGTTCTACCTGA
The DNA here is from genome assembly GCA_035353855.1 of Bacteroidales bacterium. Classification (NCBI taxonomy): domain Bacteria; kingdom Pseudomonadati; phylum Bacteroidota; class Bacteroidia; order Bacteroidales; species Bacteroidales bacterium. The sequence goes on from DAOQAK010000012.1 coordinate 2,187, forward strand.
AATTATTTCGGCTGTAAAAGAGCTAAAAGCTAGTTAAAAAAATATTCTACTTTTTTTTCAAAAAGCTATTCTTATTTTGAAGAATAGCTTTTTTGTTTTCTTTAAAAAGTAATATTAAAAAGTTCATTTCCTTTGTTTTATATTTTTTTAATTTTTATTTTTGTTTTGAAAATTTACAATAAAGCAGAATTGAAAATCATTAAAATTATTTTTTTTATTTTTCTGTTTCCGTTTATATTTGGATGCGAAAAATCAGTTGTCAATGAAAATATTTCTGATCATTCTAATGATAAAACAATAAATCCTCATCCATATCCTTATCCTGTAGTTACAGGTAAGTTCAATGTCCTTACATATAATATTGCCGGGTTACTTGAACCTTTTTCTAGTTCTAACCCTTCACTTAATACACCTTTCATTGGTCAGCGAATTAGAGATTATGACATTGTTCAAGTTCAGGAAGATTTTAATTATCATGCTTCATTATATGCAAATGATAATCACTTATACCGAAGTGCAACAAGCGGAGGAATGGGATTTGGCGATGGATTGAACACGCTTTCAAATTTTCCTTTTGCCGAAGATTTGGTAAGAGTTAAATGGAATGATTGCAGCGGAACTGATGGAAATTGTTTAACACCTAAAGGATTTACATACACACGTATTCGGCTCCAGGAGGGTGTTTATATTGATTTATATAATTGTCATACAAATGCCGGAGATGTTGAAGCAGCTTATGATGCAAGAAGAAAAAATGTGTTACAGTTAGTTCAGTATATTCAAACAAATTCTATTGGAAATGCAGTTATTATTACTGGAGATTGGAATTGCAGGTATACACGCAACGAAGATAATATTCGTGAAGTGGTTACAGGATTACCTGCAACCGATCCATGGGTGCAGTTGATCAGGGGAGGAGTTGAACCAACACAAGGCGCAAATGCTATAGTTTGCGATTCGTCAATACTGACCGATTATGATTGTGAAGTGGTTGATAAAATATTCTACAGAGGGAATAAATTTATCAGGTTAAATGCTTTGGAATATAAACTCGAAGATGCGATATTCCGTGATTCACTTGGAAATATGTTATCGGATCATCGACCTGCTTTTACTGAATTTTTTTATGGCTTACCGGGTAATATCAGATGCAGTGATCAGTTTGGAGGAAATGGCGGTACCAATTTTAATGATGTTAATTTAATTCCTGAACGACCTAAAGTTTCTTCTATTGGAATAAGAGCAGGTAACCGCGTTGACCAGGTTAATATTGCTTTAACTGATGGAACAACATTTATTCATGGCGGAACAGGTGGCACTGCAAATACATTGGTTTTACAGGAAGATGAATTTATAAACAAGGTAACATTGTGTTCCGGCACTAAAGATGGAACAGTTCGTATATTTTATATTCAATTTACAACTAATTTAGGAAATACAATCTCAGGTGGAACACAAAATTCGGCAACTGTTACATACACTGCTCCGAATGGATTTCAGGTTGCAGGATTCCACGGAAGAGCAGGAACTGAGCTTGATAAATTAGGATTGATTTATATGCCGTTGTAAGCGGATAAAAAGAAAATCAGGATTTTTATTGTCATAAGTCAGTCAAATGATTTTATAATGAAATTCGGTTTGAATCGAAAATAATTATAATAAAATTCGGTTTGAATCGAAAATAATTATATATTTGTTGTAAAAATTATTAAAATGGCAATACAAAGAACCATCGAATCAATTATTTTAAAGAAGCTAAACAAGAAAAAAGCTATACTCATTTTCGGCGCACGACAAGTTGGAAAAACAACTTTGATAGAAAATTTATTTAAAGAAAAGAAAAATGTACTTTTCCTGGATGGTGATGAATCTGATAACAGGGAGCTTCTTTCAAACACTACGTCAACTCGATTAAGAAGTATAATTGGAAAAAATACAATTGTTTGTATTGATGAGGCTCAACGCATAGAAAATATAGGAATAACATTAAAACTATTTATCGATAAAATAAAGGATGTGCAATTAATTGTTACCGGCTCATCAGCATTTGAGCTGGCAAATAAACTTAATGAATCACTGACGGGGAGAAAATATGAATTCCATTTATTTCCTTTGTCTTATGATGAAATGGTTAAACATCATGGTCTTCTTGAAGAAACAAGATTGCTGCACCATCGTCTTATTTATGGGTATTATCCTGAAATTGTTGTTGACCAAGGCTCGGAAAAAGAACATCTGAAATTAATTACAAACAGTTATTTATACAAAGATTTGTTGATGCTTGAAACTATGAAAAAACCTGTGTTATTGCAAAAACTGGTTAAAGCCTTGGCATTGCAAGTAGGGAATGAAGTTTCTTATAATGAATTATCGCGTTTAGTGGAGGCAGACAAAGAAACTGTTGAAAAATATATTGATGCTCTTGAAAAATCGTATATTATTTTTCAATTACCTTCTTTAAGCAAAAATGTACGTAACGAAATTAAAAAAAGCAGGAAAATATATTTCCATGATAATGGCATCAGGAATGCTGTAATTGGCAATTTCACTCCACTTGAAAACCGCACAGATAAAGGTGCTTTATGGGAAAATTTCTTTATCAGCGAACGAATAAAATATAATACGAATAAAGGAATTGATATGAAATATTTTTTTTGGAGAACTACTCAACAACAGGAAATTGATTTTGTTGAGGAATCTGATGATGGGCTTACTGCATATGAAATCAAGTGGTCAAAAGTTAAATCAAAATTTCCTTTAACATTTTTAAATGCTTACCCCAAAACGAAGACTAATGTTATAACACAGAAAAACTATTCTGATTTTTTGATATAATATTTGATTTACTATATCTTTTATAAATCAAGCGCTTTTACTATAATTTCAGCAATATCGAAATTAAAAATTTCTTCTTCTTTATTTTTATATTTTAACCCATCGGTAAGCATAGTCATGCAGAAAGGGCATGCTGTTGCAATAATATCAGCGCCGGTTTCCAAAGCATCTTCGGTGCGTTCAATAAAAATTTCCTTATCGCCTTTTTCAGCTTCTTTGAACATTTGCCCGCCTCCTGCACCGCAACATAATGCAAAACTTTTATTGCGTTTCATTTCTTTTTTTACTGAAGGAATTGCATTCAGAACATCGCGCGGTGCCTGGTATTCATTATTACAACGACCAAGATAACAAGGGTCGTGGAAAGTTATTTTTTTATTTTTGAATAGGTCAGAATTTATTTTCAAATTTCCTTCTTCAATAAATTTTTGAAGGAATTGAGTGTAGTGGATTACTTCGTAATTGCCGCCAAGATCGGGGTAATCATTTTTGAAAATATTATAACAATGCGGACAGATAGTAAGAATTTTTTTCACTTCATAGCGTGAGAACGTATCAATATTCATCAATGCCTGCATCTGGTAAAGCATTTCGTTTCCGGCTCTGCGTGCGGGATCGCCGGTACAGGTCTCTTCTTTTCCAAGTACAGCATAATTCACTTTAAGATGATATAAAATTTTTGTAAAAGCTTTCGCAACTTTTTTATATCGGTCGTCAAATGCGCCGGCACAGCCTACCCAGAAAAGATATTCAGGTTTTTCTCCTTTTGAAAAAACATCAGCCATTACAGGAACATTTATTTTTTCTTCTGTCATTTTTTTGTGATTAAATTAAATTTATACTATTAATGACTATTAATGACGACTTGCTTTAGCAAGTCGAATGTCTTTTTATTTTTGTTTTACTGTAATATCGTTTGCCCATATCAAACGGTCTTCAGGCGAGAATTGCCAGGGTGCTCCATTGTTCTGAATATTATTGAAAATAGTGTTTAAGCCTGAAGGTGCTGCCGATTCTTCCATTACAATATATCTTCGCAATTCCATAATTAAGATCGGGTGATTCATATTTATCGGGCATTCTTTTGCGCAAGCATTGCAAGTTGTGCATGCCCAAATTTCTTCGGGTGAAATATAATCGCGCAATGATTTTCCATCATCAAACGATTTATTTTTTATAAGCTGCGGACCTTTTTCTTTCATACGTGCACGCAAATTCATCATCAACTTACGTGGCGATAATTTTTTCCCGGTGATATTTGCAGGACAAACAGAAGTACAGCGTCCACATTCGGTACACGATAATGAATCGAGATAAGTTTTCCAGGTAACATCTTCCGGGTCTTTTGCACCAAAACGTTCAGGAGGTGCATCGGTAGCGGAAGGTGCAGCATAAGCCAAATTCGGGTCCATCATAATTTTTACTTCCCTGGTAACATTATCCATGTTGGGTAATTTTCCGAGTGGCTCCAATCTACTGAGAAAAACATTCGGTACCGACATGAAAACATGAAAATGTTTTGAGTAAGGAAGAACATTCATAAAAATAAAAATCATTAAAATATGCGTCCACCAGCAAACTTCATACATTGTTTTATATTCACCGTTAATCCCGAGAAGACCGAAAATAAAATTACTTACAGGATAATAATTTCCTTCGCCTGTAATGCTTATGTATGAAATGTTCATTCCAAGCAACGATACCATCAACAGCAAAATCAACGTAAGCGCGATGTTTGCATCAGCATGCGATTTGTGTTCCATTTCAATCCCGCTGAAACGCTTGATATGAAAGAATAATCTTCTTGCAAGAAAAACAATGATTGAAATTAATACCAGTAGAGCGAATATATCACCAAATGCCATTAATATTTCGTATACAATTCCAAGGAATGATAATGATTTTTCAAGACCTGTAATCCCATCAATCATCATTTCAAGCGAACCAAAAAGGATTACGCAAAATCCCCAGAAGACTAATGCATGAAAAAATCCTGCAAAAGGTTTTCTGAAAATTTTTGTTTGACCAATCGCAACTTCCAGCATTAATGAAATTCGTTTTCCAATATCTTTAACAGGATAAGGTTTGGTTAATTTTATTAATGCAAAAATTTTTCGAATTGAAAAAGTGAATATCCCGAATGCTATTAATACAGAAGTAATAAAGAGTATCTGTTTTACCATTTTTATTAATGTTTAATTATTGTATTGAATTCCAAATAAAATAGTTCCGTTAAAGTCAATAAATATTTTTAAAATAATATATGAAAATTAAAAATTCTTTTGTTAATTTGTTTACAGATAATTTTGCAAAAATAATGAAATATGAATAAAAAAACTATCCTAACCATTAACCCGGGTTCAACATCAACTAAGATTGCTGTATATCACTCTAATGACATTGCTTTTTTAAAAAATATCAAACACTCTTCTGAAGATATTGATAAATTTGAAAAAATAGCCGACCAGTACGAATATCGCAAAAACATCATTATCCAGGAATTGAAAGATGCAAAGATTAATATTAAAGATATTCAGATAATAGTTGCCCGTGGTGGTTTGGTAAAACCTATTCCTTCGGGGATATATGAAGTTAATGAACGTTTGAAAGAGGATTTACGCGAAGGTATCCAGGGACAACATGCCAGTAATCTTGGTGGTTTGATTGCCGATGAAATTGCGCGAATGATTCCTAACGCTAAAGCCTATATTACCGATCCTGTTGTTGTAGATGAACTGGAGGAGGTTGCCCGTTTTACAGGTCATCCGGAACTGAAAAGAATTTCTATTTTTCATGCACTTAATCAAAAAGCTATAGCACGTATGCATGCAATGGCAACCGGAAGGCAATATGAGGACCTTAATTTAATTGTTGTGCATCTTGGTGGCGGTATCAGTATAGGTGCACATAAAAAAGGTCGCGTTATTGATGTGAACCAGGCTCTTGACGGTGATGGTCCTTTCTCACCTGAACGTACAGGAAGTTTGCCTGTAGGTGAATTGGTACGTTTATGCTTCAGTGGAAAATATACGCAAAAAGAAATCCTTAAAATGATTACCGGTAAAGGTGGATTTGTTGCTTACCTTGGAACTAACAATGCGTACGAAGTTGAACAGCGTGTAAATAATGGCGATGAATTAGCAACCAAAGTGCAGGAAGCAATGGCATACCAGGTTGCTAAAGAAATAGGATCAATGGCAGTTGTTCTTGATTGCAATGTGGATGCAATTCTTATCACTGGTGGTATTGCTTATAATAAAGGCTTTATTAAATATATCAGAAATAAAGTTCAAAAAATAGCTCCTGTTGGTATTTATCCGGGCGAAGATGAAATGCGTGCATTAGCTTCAAACGGGCTTATGGTGCTCGAAGGCGAAATACAACCTTTGGTTTACGAATAAAATAGTTATCCTTAAATCCTTCTATTTTAGCCTGTTTCACAAAACAGGCTATTTTTTTTGAAAAAACTTGACTTTTAAAATCAGAATATACTATATTTGCAATATATAAGATTATATCATATGAAAAATTCTGATACAAAAAAAGAAATGATATCGAAAGAACTTTTAAAAGGTTCATTGAAATCGATAGTACTAAAGCTATTGTCTGAAAACAATAAGATGTATGGCTATGAGATTACTCAGAAAGTGGAAGAGATCACTGGCGGAAGGATCAAACTTACGTTTGGTGCACTTTATCCTATTCTCCACAAGCTTGAAACAGATGGTTCTGTTGTAACAGAATCGGAAATAATCAATGGTCGAGTAAGAATTTACTACAAGCTTACCAAAACAGGAAAAAGCGTTGCTAAAGAAAAAATAAAAGAATTACAGGAATTCATTGAAATGATTAGTGTTTTATTAAAACCCGGATTTAGCCTTGAGTTATGCAAAATTTAACAGCGGCAAATATTGAAATTATAATTGAAGAAGTTACCAGGGCAAACATTACATTTTCTCATCTTCGTGAAGATTTGATTGACCATATCTGTTGCGAGATAGAAAACGAAATGCAGCAAGGTTCCAGCTTTGACAGGGCTTTTGAAAAAGTAAAAAACCTTTTTGGAAACAAAGAATTAAAAAAAGTTCAGGAAGACACATTATTATTAATAGATAAAAAATACAGGCTTATGAAAAAAACAATGAAAATAGTCGGATGGATCTCCATGCTGATGATCACCGTTGGTGCTTTATTTAAAATTCAGCACTGGCCCGGGGCTGGACCTTTGCTGATTTTTGGATTCTTCTTTCTTGGGGCTATCTTTTTTCCTTCAGCTTTATGGGTGATGCGAAAAGAATCAAAATTAAAAGGTAGCCTCTTCACTTATATCATCTCCATTATCGGGGGTATACTTTTTATTTTTGGTATTTTATTTAAGATACAACATTATCCATTTGATAAGTTATTTCTGATCATTGGCTTTTCGTCATTAGGGTTGATTTTAATTCCTTCTATACTCATTTTAAAACTTCGTGATGAAAATACCAGGAATCATAAAGGTACTTATATTATCGGGGCTATTTCGCTAATAATTTATCTCGCAGGAATGCTCTTTAAAATAGTGCATTGGCCCGGAGCTCTTCCCTGCCTTATTGTTGGCGCTATAGGGTTAACCACAATATTTTTTCCTTTATTCACAATGAAAGTATATAAAAATGCAGAAAACATAAAAGCAAGTTTTCTTTTTTTATGTACCGGAATTTTATTTTTCAATATGTTCAGCCTTTTGCTTGCTATAAATGTTTCAAAAGATGTATTAAGCCTTTTTATTAAACCCGGAACAGAAATTATTAAGACAGCAACTATTCTTGAAAATAAAAGCAATGCGTTGTCAGAAGAAATCATGACAGATTCTTTAATACAGGATACTGTGAAATCAAAAATAAAAAATATTGTAACAATGTCGGACGGAGTGTTCAATTTTATTGAAGATATCAAAACAGAAATAATATCAAAAGTAGATGTGGTAACTATGGATGAAGCAAAAGCAGCAACAAAAAAAACATCATTAATAATAAATAAGGATGGGGGCGAAGCTTCAATGCATGTCCTTCTGGGTAATACAGAAGATTTTAAAAGTGGCAAAGCATCGGAAATGAAAACGAAAATAAAAACTTTAAAAAATACATTATTGAATTATTGCATCAGCGATGAAGATGCTGTAACTATAATTTCAAAAGCGCTTGAAATAAAAGATTCAGTATTTATTAAAGAAGAAGGAAAATATTTCTGCTGGGAACTTATTAATTTTTATCATCTGCCTTTACTTCCAACAATAGATAAGCTTTGTTTTTTTCAGAGGAATGTTCGGTTTGCAGAACTTGAAACGCTTGAAAGTCTTAATTCAAGATACTTTGTAGATAATCGGAACACGGTAAATAAAACAAAATAATAAAATTTTAAATTATATAACTTATGAAAAAGTTCATCTTAGTTTCAGGAATAGTATTCATCAATATTTTTGTAATTGGTGCATTATTCAAGGTTTTGCATTGGCCTTTTGCAAGTATCCTTGTAACGTTTGGACTTGGATTGTTCAGTCTTGGATTTTTGCCATTGGCATTCATACAAAGCTATAAAGGAAATGAAAGAAAAAATAAATCATTGTATATAGCTGGTTTTATTTGTGCATTCATTTGTTTTATGGGGGCTCTTTTTAAAATCCAGCATTGGCCTGGAGCAAATTGGTTTCTGATTGTTGGAGTTCCTTTGCCTTTTCTTTATTTCCTGCCGGTATATATTTATAACCATAATAAATCTAAAGAAAATTCTTCAGTAAATTTTCTTGGAGTAATGTTCCTGATGGTATATATTGCAGTTTTCAGTGCTATCCTTGCCGTGAATGTGAGTCGTGACATTCTTAATGCATTTAATATTGTTTATAATGATAATGCGAAAACCAATGATTTATTATCAGTAAAAAACACATTAAAGTATGAAGCTCTTGAAAAATCAGGTATTGCAGCTAATAAAGAAAAAATTATTCAACTTAAAATAAAATCGGAAACTTTGTGTACCCAAATCGATAATATAAAAATTGAATTGGTAAAATCTGTTGAAGGCAATGATTCACCTGCTATTGAACCCGGAAATAAAATTTATACATCAGCAATTATGGCAAAAGATGAATCAATTCGCACTAAAAAAATAATGAGAGGTATTAATGAAATTTCAGGAAGAGCTGCTGAATTGAAAGTTCTGGTTAGCAACTACCGCGAGTATCTTAAATCATTTGTCGGGAACAATGATTCCAGTATAAAAATTATTGATGAATTACTTAGTACTTCTGATATAACCGATACATATAATGGTGAAGTAAACACATTAAAATGGGAAGATTCCTTTTTCCCTTATGGAGCATATATTGTAACCGTGCTTGGAAACCTGGGTAGTATTGAAACTAATGTGAAAATGGCTGAAGCAGAAGCATTGGAGACAATTTAAAACCTAAACATTATTAAATAAAAAGCCTCAGAGAATAGTAAAGATAAGTGCAGCAGAGTTCTTTGAGGTTTTTTATATAAATAGTATTGTGTTTAATGCATTAACCAGTTTTCAATTATTTTTTCACCATGGGGAGTCATTACAGATTCCGGATGGAATTGCAAACCTCTTACATCGTAGTATTTATGGGCTAATCCCATTATTAGCCCATCCTTGTTCTTAGCTATAATTTTTAATGATGATGGTAAATCATTTTCATTTACTGCCCAAGAATGATATAATCCAACTTCAATATCAGAGGGGATCTCATGAAATAAATAATCAGAGATGTCGATAATGATTTTTTCTTTTTTACCATGTAAAGGTTTGGTTAAATTATAAATACTTCCGCCAAAAACTTCCGCAATTGCCTGATGTCCTAAGCAAATTCCAAGTATGCTTTTTGTAGCTGAAAATTTTTTTATTATTTCATTCATCTTTCCTGCTTCAGAAGGTAAGCCTGGTCCGGGAGAAAATAATATCTTATCGAAATTTTGCACATCATCAATATCAATATCATCATTTTTAAATACTTGAAAATAAAAATCAGAAAAGTTTCCAATGATTTGAACTAAATTAAAAGTAAAAGAATCATGATTATCTATGATGCAAATGCTCATTTTATTTATTATATTTGTATGATGACGAATACCGATGCAATAATATGTAAAATGAATGAATTTGGGAAAAATAAAATCCCCTTTCTGTTCATCATTGATTTTAATTGTACCTGGCCTGTTATTATTCCTTTATCTGAGATCAAAAGCGAAAATATTTTATATAACATAAATGGTTTTACAAATACAACGAAACCACTTGTTGAAAATAAAGAAATACATATTAAAAAATTTCCGCTTGCTTATAATGATTTTCTTAACTCATACAGCAAAGTTCAGAAACATTTGCACTTTGGGAATTCATACCTGGTTAACCTGACATTTGAAACACCTATAAAAATAAATCTTACTTTAAAAGAAATTTTTTATTTGTCACGATCAAAATATAAACTTTTATTCAACGATGATTTTGTGGTTTTTTCACCTGAAATATTTGTTAAGATTGATGATACAGGAGTTATTTCTTCTTATCCGATGAAAGGCACTATTGATGCTACAACAGAAAAAGCAGAAGAAAAAATAATCAATGACAAAAAAGAATTTGCTGAACATTGTACTATTGTTGATTTAATTCGAAACGATTTAAGCATGGTAGCAAAAAATGTTTATGTGAAACGCTTCAGGTATATCGATCGCATTGAAACATCTGAAAAACCTTTGCTTCAGGTGAGTTCTGAAATATGCGGACAATTACCAAAATTATATTATGAAAATATAGGAACCATTATAGCTGCATTATTACCGGCAGGTTCTGTAAGTGGTGCGCCAAAAAATAAAACCATTGAAATTATTAACGAATCAGAAACATACAGCAGGAAATATTATACAGGAATTTTTGGATATTTTGATGGCTCAATGCTCGATAGTGGCGTGATGATTCGTTTTATTGAAAAGCGTGACGGAAAATATTTTTATAAAAGTGGCGGAGGTATTACAGTAAACAGTAATCCTGAAAATGAATACCAGGAAATGATAGACAAAATATATGTACCAGCTTCTTGAAACCATAAAACTGGAAAAGGGCCAGGTTTGTAATCTTCGTTATCATCAGCGGCGTGTTGATGATAGCAGAATGATTTTGTTTAATATTAAAGAGCAGCTTGACATTGAACCTGCAATCAATGTACCTTTAAGAGCCAGGCAGGGAGTTTACAAGTGCCGCATTGTATATGGGAAAGAGATAAATGATATTCAGTATATTCCTTATTTGACAAAAAAAATAAAATCTTTGCAATTGGTTGAGGATAACGAAATCGATTATAAATTTAAATACGCAAATCGAGAATGTTTTGACAGCCTGCTTGATGATTGTATCTATGATGAAATACTAATTATTAGAAATGGTTTTATTACCGATACTTCTTTTTCAAATATAATTTTCTTTGATGGAAATCGATGGTATACTCCGGCATCCCCATTATTAAAGGGAACTAAGCGGCAGCAGCTTCTTGACGAAGGAAAAATATTTGCAGAAGAAATTCGTCCTTCCGATTTAAAACATTTTTCAAAAGCCATGCTTATAAATTCCATGCTCGATTTTAATTTGAAGCGCATGATCCCTATATGCGATATTGTTGTTTAAAGAAATGTGTTGAGATTTTATTTTAAATTAAAAAGGCTGTCTTTTTGAGACAGCCTTTTATGAAGATAAATATTATTTGTTAATTTTTATCCCAGAATAATTTATGGCTAACTGCATCTCCGCCTGCTCCAAGAGCACTAACAGCAGCGTTAAAGTTAGCAGCATTAAGTGTTTGTTCTTCAACAGGGAAAGTATAACGTAAAGGAATAACTGATTTTGCATTTGGTGGTGCAACAAGAACCGGAAAATCTAATCTTCTCCATTCTGTCCATGCTTCAAAACCACGATTATAATATGCAAACCATTGCTGTATACCTATTTTTTCTTTCCATGAAGTTGAAGAATAAGCTATTTCAGGTTTAGCAAGGTAAGTAGCAATATCAGCGGGAGCTACACCCCAATATTCCATACTGGCTGTGATACCTGCATTATAATGATCAGCAGCAGTTCCGCTTCCAATATTATATCCTCTTTCAACAGCTTCTGCAAGTAAAAATTCAACTTCTGCATAATCGAAAATCATACCTTCAAAAGTTGCTGCTTGTATTGGAGAAGAAACATGAGAACATTTTGAATATCTATTCAACATTCCAAAAATTCCACCAACATAGGTTGTGGTACCGGTTTTATAAGTAAAATAAAACGGCATTCTTGGGTCGCCCAATGTATCCATATAATCAACAAGGGTATTAGCAGGAACAAAATCGTGTCTTCCGCTAGCAACCAAGTCAGTATAAACAGGATTTGAATTGGATTGAGCATCATCAGAATAAGGAAGAACTGCGTTATCTGCATTTGAAGTAAATACATTTGGTGCAGCATCTTCAATTATAGTTTTGGCAAGAGCAGATTCAGCAGTAACATCTGATAAAATCATTCCCATATGCAATTTTAATGAATTGGCAAATTTATACCATGCTGCAACATCGCCGCCGTACATGTTATCACCGGAATCAAAACTTCCTTCAGAAGGATCCATATCAGCTATTGCAGTATTTAACCTTGAAATAAGGTCTTTATAAACTGTTAAGCCATCATCGTAAGCAGGTGTTTCATTTGTAACATCTAAAGCTTCAGAATAAGGGATATTTCCAAATGTTTCAACTAAAGTACCCCATGCATATACAGATAAAACTTCAATAATAGCAAGTTTATTCTTTTTAATTGCCGGAGCTTCGTTAACATATTCTTTTTCTGAAATCAGCCTTTTAGATTCTTTTAAATTTTTAAGAATATTTAAATAAATAGCATCCCAAAAGTTATCAGGAATACTTCTGGTAACCAAATCATAATTAGATTCATCAGTATAGGTGGTTTCTGTCCACTGCTGAGTAAACATTCTAAAAATATTTTGGTTTACATTTGGGGTTACCATAATATCAAAAATGTTCTTTTGTGCTCCTGTGAATAAAAGCTCTCCAGGAACGATTGAGGGGTCCTTTGTGTTTTTATTTAAATCTTCCAATTTCGTACAAGCAGAAAATGTCAGGAAGATTGTAAAAATTATCAATATCTTTTTCATGTTTTGTATAAATTAGAAGTTAAGTTTAACATTAAAACTAAAATCACGAGTTGATGGTAATGAACCTATAGTATAACCTTGTAAATTACCTGCTCCTAAACCGGATTCAGGATCTGCATAAGGTAAGTTTTTGAAGATTATCCATGGATTAGATGCAATTAAACTAAAGGTAGCTCCAGTAATAAAGCATTTACTTAATTTATCAGATGGTAAAGTGTATGATAAACTTACTTCTCTTAATTTAACATAACTTGCATCATAAACGAATTCTTTATTTGGATAACTTCCATAACCGAATCCACCAAAATTATAAGCATCTATTCTTGTTTGATTAATGCTTCCATCAGGATTAACGCCGTCAATGATATAGCCACCGCTAGCAGCAGTATAACCACCACTTACTATGCCATTTCCATCAGCATCGTACTGATTGAAATCAAGAGGATCTCTTACCGGATTACCTAAGTCATTAGTATAATCTGTTTCAGGATACAAACCTGTTGCTAATCCATAATACATATCAAGTGAGAAAATATCTCCACCTTTTTGTATATCAACCAAGAAACTAAATGCCCAGTTTTTATAGGTAAATGTATTTGAAATACCTCCTGTCCAATCAGGATTAATATTTCCAATAATATTATCTGATGTTTCTGTTGCTATAGGAGCACCTGTTTCTGGGTCAAGAACTTTTTCACCATTAATATAAGTATAATCAGTTCCGTATATAACACCATAAGGTTCTCCAACCATTGCGTTAATGGTTACGCCACCTTGGTATGAACCAAGCTGTAAATTATCAACACCTTCCATTAATTCAAGAACTTTATTGTGATTTTTTGTCCAGTTAACATTAATATCCCATTTAAAATTCTTTTGTTTAACCGGAGTACCATTTAAGGTTAATTCAATACCGCTATTTTGTAAATTTCCAGCATTAACAACTTCTAAAGCATATCCTGTTGCTGTTGATATTGCCATAGGAAGAATCTGGTCAATGGTATTGGTTTTATAGATAGCTAAATCAAATCCAACTCTTCTGCCTAAGAAATTCATTTCTAACCCACCTTCAATACTCTTTGTCATTTCAGGTCTTAATTCTGGATTCTTTTTTGTTGATGGAACATCATAAATAGGACTATAGAATGGTGTTACAGCAGCGTAGTTATCTGTCAATTGATCAAAATCAGCACCATTGCCAACCTGTGCATAATTTAAACGAACTTTACCAAATGATAACCATGTAAGTTTTTTAGTAAATTCAGAAAAAACAAAGTTGGATGATATTGACGGATAATAATATTTACTTTTATCTACTGGTAAAGTAGAAGAATGGTCACGTCTTAATGTAGTTTCTAAATATAAATAGTTTTTGTATCCAAAAGAAGCATCAGCATAAACACCGTTAACTCCAATTGTAGTTGCTAATTCTCTTACTGAAAGAGGATCGTGACTGTTTCTTAATGAATATAAACCCGGAACTACTAAGCCGCCATTGGTTGCAGTAATAATCCTGTTATATTCTGTACGTCTGATATTGTTTCCTATAATACCTTTAAAACTTATATCTTCAGAAATATTTTTATTGAAATTCAACATTACATCATAGTTATATTCAGTGAAAGTAATATCTCTTCTTAAATAACCAGATTCCTGTTTATTTCTGCCACCACTACCATCGGTGGTAGTACCTATACCAAACTCGCTGGCGATACTTCCAACAGCTCTTCTTTCTTCCTGAGATTCATTGTATGAATCGCCTGCAACTCTTCCGAATATATCAAACCAGTCATTTACTTTGTAATCTAATGACATATTTCCTGTAATACGATTTCTTCCATCATTTTCGTAGTTTTCATAACGAGTCCAGTAATAATTGTCCCAATAAGCAGGTACCGGATCTATAGGATCGCAGTTCCATGTAACATTTCTGCCTGTTTTATCATAAGCATCCCACTGGTCTTTCATGTCAACATTTGTTTCCATCCACTGACGGAATGAAGTGCAAATATTATCACTATATCCGGTAGAGTTACGGCCTGTAGCTTTTTGTGTAAGATAATTTGCAGAACCGGCTGCAGTTAATTTATCCGTTACTTTCCAACTTCCACTCAAATAGATATTATCTTTTATTAATTCACTATTTGGCATTAAGCCTTTTTGATTATAATTAGTATATGAAAGCCTGTATGAACCTACAGTTGTTGTGTTGTCAATAGATACTGTATTAGTAAATGTAATAGGATGATTAAAGAAAGTAACCGGACCATTTTCTGCGGCTACCCAAGGAGTAGCTTTAAGATAATTAGGTGATTCCGGATCTACAGCATCCCATTGGTATACTAAAAGATTTTCGTCAAATTTAGGACCGTATGAAGCATCATCTATAGTATTTGCCCATTGTTCATCAATACCATCGCCATTTAAATCTGCCGAAGTCCAATAATCACCATAACCTGCACCATAATTTTTCTGGTAAGTTGGGAAAGTTGTTTTATCTACGAAACCTACAGTAATTCCAGAGTTTAATGTAACTCCAATCCCTTTTTTTCCAACTTTGCTTCCTGATCCTTTTTTAGTAGTAATCATGATTACACCATTTGCAGCGCGTGAGCCGTAAAGAGCTGTAGCGGCAGCACCTTTAAGAACGTTGATTGATTCAATGTCATCAGGATTAATATCTGATGCGGCGTTACCATAATCGAATCCTTGTCCGGCCTGTTGCTGTGATGTTGTGTTTGAAACATCATTACTAATAGGAACACCATCAACAACAAATAAAGCCTGGTTGTTTCCGGTTAGTGATTTAGCACCACGAATCTGGATATTTGTAGATCCTCCAATATTAGTAGTCTTTTTTACTTGTACTCCAGATATCTTACCGGAAAGAGAATTGACAAAGTTATCGGTTTTAACCGTATTTACTAAGTCTCCCTTTAATTCCTGAGTAGCATAACCCAGAGATTTTTTTTCTCTTGTAATACCCAGAGCTGTAACAACAACTCCTTCAAGGTTGGTCGCACTTGATTCGAGCGCTACATTAATTGTAGTTTGTGTACCAATTTCTACTTCTTGGCTTTTCATTCCAACAAATGAAAAAACCAAAGTTGTTGCTGTTGCAGGCACGCTGAGTTTATACTCTCCCGAAATATCAGTGATTGTTCCGGTTGTTGTGCCTTTTACTGCAACGGTTACTCCAGGTAATGCGCTACCATCTTCTTTGCTGGTAACCTTCCCCGTAATAGTCTTTTGAGCCATCGCAAACGTAAAGCTCAAAAGAAAAACTCCCAGTAAAAGGATAATTTTTCTCATAGTGTTTGATTTTAGTTAAAAATTAAATTGATGTTGGGGCAAATATAAATGATATTTATTAGTTAAAAAAAATAAATTGATTAAATTTTTAACAATGGGGGTAATATTTTTTGTTAATAAAAATTTTAAAACCGTTTAGAATTTATGGTTTTTCATCTATTTTTTAAAATGATTCATCGTAATTTATGGAATATTTACTTTTTCGGTATTTTCAGTTTTTTTGTTTTCGGTCAATTTGCGAAAATATTTTTTCTGAAATAAAATTAAAAGTATAACTCCCGTGGTAATGCTGGCATCAGAAATATTAAATACCGGGCGGAAAAAAATAAATTCCTCACCTTGCCAAAAGGGGAACCAACCGGGATAATGACTTTGTATTATAGGGAAATATAACATATCTACTACTTTGCCGTGAAGGAAGCTACCGTAACCGCCGCCTTCAGGAAGTAACTGTGCTACCTGAAAGTAACTATCGTTGAAAATCATTCCATAAAAAGCGCTGTCGAGAATATTTCCTATTGCTCCTGCAAAAATGAATGATAAGCTTATGGCTAATCCAGTCGTAATCTCTTTCTTTTTTGCTTTACTGAATAAATACCATCCAATTACAGCAACAGCAATTATTCGAAAAATACTTAGGAATAATTTTCCGTAATTACCTGCAAACTCCATCCCGAAAGCCATTCCATTATTCTCTGTGAAATGTATAATAAACCAATTTCCAAAGACATGATACTCCTGTCCAAGGTACATGTTGGTTTTTATCCAGAATTTTAAAACCTGATCAACAAACAGAACAAGAAAAATAACCAGAAATGATTTTTTCAGCACAAGATAAAATTTTAACGGTATTCAATAATTTATAGTTATTTATCTTTTTTGGGGTTGTTGCAGTTTTGCTTCTATACTCATGGTTGCATGAGGTACAACGCGTAAACGTTCTTTTGGAATAAGCCTGCCTGTAACACGGCATATACCATAAGTTTTGTTTTCAATGCGTATTAGAGCATTTTCCAAATCGCGAATAAATTTTTTCTGGCGTGCAGCAAGTTGACTGTTTTCTTCTTTTGACAATACATTTGAACCTTCTTCAAGAACTTTGAAAGTTGGAGAAGTATCATTTGTATCATTTTCGTTTTTTGTAGTGTATGCTTCTGTTAATAAAGCAAGATCGCGATGCGCTTCTTCCAGTTTATCTAGAATAATTTTTTTGAACTCCATCAGTTCTTCGTCAGTATATCTTACCTTTTCTACTACAGCATCATCGATTTTTTTCTGTTTCATTTCCGGCTGAATTGCTTTCTTCGTCTCTTTCTTCATTTCTTTTCTTTCAACTTTATTTACAACAACTTTCTTTTCAATTTTTGGAGTAACCTGCAATTTTTTTTCTTTTTCTTGTTTTTTAGGTAATACAGGTTTTTTAATATTTTTCTTTTCTACTTTTTTAACAACAACTTTTTTTACTGCTTTAGAAATAACTTTTTTCTTCACAGGTTTTTTAGTTACCGCTTTTTTAATAACCTTTTTAGCAGTTTTTTTTACTGGTGCTGCCTTTTTTACAACTTTTTTAGTAGCGTTATTTTTCTTCACTTCCTTGCCTGACCGACCGGCAGGTTTATTCTTTTTCACTATAACAGCCTTACCTTTAATTTGTTTTTTCTTTTGCATGGTATGGTCGTTTAAAATTAATATTAAACTTTTTTTACAAGTATTTTTGTTGAAATATCGTCAACCAACTCTACTGCTGTAGAGTTTTCGATGTCGATTGAATCAACAAGATTTAAAGATACTGCCAAAGTCTCAGCACAAATATATGAATTATTATTTCTAATGGATGAATTTATTTTTTCATGCTTTTCAACAAGTAAGGAAATTTTGTCGGTAACTTCAAACTGACTTTCCTTTCTAATATTCTGAATACGATTAATCAATTCACGTGCAATACCTTCATCATGTAACTGTTCGGTAACGGTTATGTCAAGGGCAACAGTGAGGCTTCCCATATTGGTAACCAGCCACCCGGGAATATCTTCTGAAAAGATTTCCACATCGGAAAGATTTAGTTCAAAAGTTTCGCCTGCTATTACTAATTTATATATTCCTTCTTTTTCGATTTTATCAATATCGTTTTGTGAAAATTCTGAAATGGTTGATGCTATTTGCTTCATCATCTTTCCGAATTTAGGGCCTAATGTTTTAAAGT
This sequence comes from Bacteroidales bacterium, assembly GCA_035353855.1. Taxonomy (NCBI): domain Bacteria; kingdom Pseudomonadati; phylum Bacteroidota; class Bacteroidia; order Bacteroidales; species Bacteroidales bacterium. Next base: position 20,741 of record DAOQAK010000012.1, read on the forward strand.
TAGGTTTTATTTTTTTGATAAGAATTCCCGAAGCATTTGTTATCAGTTCCAATTCTTTCACGTTTACTTCCGAAAGAATAATATTTTTTACTGCTTCAATTTGTCGTTTGAAATTTTCATCAAGTGCCGGAACCATTATCTTTCCTAATGGTTGACGAACACGGATGTTTACTTTCTTGCGTAGTGAAAGAACCATCGAAGAAATATTTTGTGCTATCTGCATTCTTTCTTCAAGTTCTTTATTGATTTGCTTTTCGTCAGCAACAGGAAAATCAGTAAGATGAATTGATTCGGAATTAATTCTTCCGCTTACATTATTCAAATCGAGGAATAGTCGTTCTGCAAAGAATGGTGCAATAGGAGCCATCAATTGCGATAGAACTTCAAGGCATCTGTATAATGTTTGATAAGCAGAGATTTTATCGTTGGAATATTCACCTTTCCAGAACCTGCGTCGGCAAAGGCGCACATACCAGTTGCTCAAATGTTCGTCAACAAAACTTTGAATTGCTCTTCCTGCTTTGGTAGGTTCGAAATCATTGTAGCATTCATCAACATTTTTGATCAATGAATTCAATTGGGAAAGTATCCATCGGTCAATCTCCGGTCTTTTTTCAATAGGTATTTCAGTTTCTTTGTAATTGAAGTTGTCAATATTTGCATAAATTGCAAAAAAGTTATACGTATTATATAAGGTACCGAAAAATTTACGTTGGATTTCGCCTATGCCTTCTACGTCAAATTTCAGGTTATCCCATGGCTGCGAATTGGTAATCATATACCAGCGTGTAGCATCGGGGCCATATTTTTCGATGGTTTCGAATGGGTCAACTGCATTGCCCAAACGTTTCGACATTTTATTTCCTGCTTTATCCAATACAAGTCCGTTTGAAACCACAGTTTTGAAAGCTACGGAATCGAATAACATGGTTGCAATTGCATGAAGCGTAAAGAACCATCCACGAGTCTGGTCAACACCTTCAGCAATAAAATCAGCAGGGAAATATTCTTTTAAATTATTTTTATTTTCAAAAGGATAATGGAATTGTGCATAAGGCATAGAACCTGAATCGAACCACACATCAATCAAATCAGGCTCACGGAACATTTTATTTCCTTTTGGTGAAACCAAAATAATTTCATCAACATACGGACGGTGAATATCAAACTTCAAATAATTTTCAGCGCTGTTATCGGAAGGGGTGAATGAAGCAAAAGGATTTTCTTTCATGAACCCGGCAGCAATTGATTTTTCAATTTCTTTTTTCAGTTCAGCAACCGAACCAATGCAAAGTTGTTCGCTTCGGTCTTCGCTTGTCCATACAGGAATTGGGACACCCCAAAAACGTGAACGTGATAAATTCCAGTCAACTAAATTTTCGAGCCAATTCCCGAAACGACCGGTACCAGTGGATTCCGGTTTCCAATTAATGGTTTTATTTAATTCGAGCATCCTTTCTTTGTATGCTGTCGTTTTTATAAACCATGAATCGAGCGGATAGTAAAGAATAGGTTTATCGGTTCTCCAGCAATGCGGATAAGAGTGTTCGTATTTCTCAGTTTTGAAACATTTATTTTCTTTCTTCATTTTCACTACGATGTCAATATCTACACTTTGACTTGTAGCGGGATTGAAGTTAGCATCGTATTCAGATTTCACATATCTTCCGGCAAATTCACCCATAGCATCAATAAACTTTCCTTGCTTGTCAACCATAGTAAGCGCACCCACATGATAAAGCCTGTTCATACGGAAGTCGTCGGCGCCAAAACTTGGAGCGATGTGAACTATTCCGGTTCCATCAACTGTTGTAACAAAATCGCCAACTACTACGCGGAATGGGTCGCCATCTTCGGGTTGTGCATAAGGTAATAGTTGTTCGTAGCGTAAACCTTCTAGCTGTGTGCCTTGGTATTCGGCAATTACAGAGTATGGAATATTTTTTTGTCCGGCCTGGTAATCTTCAAGTTTCAGTTCTTCATTTTTTTCAGGAAAATAATTCCTGAATAAGTCTTTCGCAAGAATTACTGTAATAGGTAATGAAGTGTATTGATTGAAAGTTTTTACAACAACATAATTTATTTTTGCACCTACTGCCAGTGCTGTGTTTGAAGGCAATGTCCATGGTGTAGTTGTCCATGCAATGAAAAATAAATCGCCATGAATATCTTTAAAAAGAAATTCCGATTTCTGATTTTTTACAACTTTAAATTGTGCAACAGCTGTTGTATCTTTTACATCTTTATAACATCCCGGAAGATTAAGTTCATGTGAGCTTAGTCCTGTGCCTGCTGCGGGAGAGTATGGCTGTATGGTGTAACCTTTATATAATAATCCTTTTTGATATAAAAGCGAAAGTAAATGCCAAACCGATTCAATATATTTATTATCGAAAGTGATATATGGGTCGTTAAGGTCAACCCAGTAGCCCATTTCCTTCGTAATGTCGTCCCATTTATCCTTGTATTTCATGACCTCACGACGACATGCTTTATTATAATCAATAACAGAAATAGTTTTGCCAATATCTTCTTTGGTGATTCCTAAAGTTTTCTCAACTGCAATTTCAATAGGTAAGCCGTGAGTATCCCATCCAGCCTTGCGTTTAACCTGGAAGCCTTTCAAAGTTTTATAACGACAGAAAATATCTTTAATGGCACGCGCCATAACATGATGAATACCCGGAAGCCCGTTAGCAGAAGGAGGTCCTTCATAAAAAACAAATTGCGGCTTGCCATCTCTAGTTTCAATACTCTTCTCAAAAATGCCGTTATCGTCCCAGAATTTGCGAACATTCTTACCCAATGTAGGTAGGTCGAGTTGCTTGTATTCTGTGTATTTCTGTTTCATTTAACGAATAAAATTTGATTAATAAAGTGTGCAAAGGTAAAAAAAAACAAAATAATATGAACTAAAATGCTAATATTCCGGGATAATAAATAAAGCGAATAGCAACATACGAGAGTTTCGACTTATAAGTTAGATCATAATCTTTGTTATCCTGGTTAGTTTTGATTGATCCGGTAAAATGATACGATGCCGAATTCTTTATAGCATACTGGAAAGAAACACCTATTTCAGTTTTCCTGTAATTGTTTTTTTTATGCACCATTGAAATCCCGAAATGAATATCGGGTGAAAATATTTTTTGATTATCAGTTGTCATACTAAATGACGATATTAATGTATCGCCAGATGAATTAATAAGGAAAGGTCCTTTTTGTTTCCCTGTAATTGAATAAGGAATATTGTAACAATAAACAATTCCCAATTGATAATTAACAAACGAGCTACTATTGCTGGGTTGTTCGAAATTTAAAAGTAATGGAACTTCGGGAGAAAGAATTACAGGTCGAAATGATAACTTTCCTTCTACATTGAAAACATTAAAATTATAAACCCTGAAGGTGAATGATTTTACCTGGTATTGTATTCCTGTAACAAAACTTATTCTTCTGAAAAGTTGTATGTTTCCTGTCAATCCCAACCCGGTTCCCATACGTTCAGCCCTTTTATACATATTATTTTCAAAGCTATTCGAAGCATCAAGGTCGAGCGTTTCATTAAGAGTACCTTTAATGCCAATTTGAAATGTTTGTGCATCAACAGAAATGCTGCAAACAAGAATAATAAACAATATTTTAAAAAATATTTTTTCCAATTTTTTTTGCGAAACGCAAATATAAAAAATTTTATCCGAAACTTTTTTATACTCGTTCTTATCAGGTTTGCAAAGGCAAAACTGTTTAGAACGAGTTATACCGTACAGAAAACAAAAAATATTTTTGCAAAACTCTTTTCTGTCGGTATAAGTTCCAAATTCCAAATTCCAAAATCAAAGGCCCAAGAGATAGATTAATTCCGAAATTCGAAATTTAAATTTTAAAATGAATATCTATAAATCATTCAACAATTAAACATCCAACAATTAATCAATAGATTTTTATTGTAATTTAGCAAATGCTTTTGAAAACAGAAAATGATCAGCAGGGAAGATATACAGAACATTCTTGAAACTTCACGCATTGAGGAAGTAGTGGGCGATTATGTTACACTGAAAAAACGCGGTGTGAATTTAATCGGGCTATGTCCTTTTCATAATGAAAAAACACCATCGTTCACAGTATCGCCATCGAAAGGTATTTATAAATGTTTTGGTTGTGGAAAAGCAGGAAATTCCGTGAACTTTTTAATGGAGCATGAGCATTACACGTATCCCGAAGCATTGCGGCACCTGGCAAGAAAATATTTTATCGATATTGAAGAGGTACAGGAAAGTGCCGAAGAAATAATTGCCCAATCAGAAAAAGAAAGTCTGTTCAGCGTTTCGGCATTTGCACAAAAATATTTTTCGGAATGCCTTGTAAATACCGATGAAGGTAAAGCTATAGGCTTAACCTATTTTAAACACCGTGAATTTACAGAAGCGATTATCGAAAAATTTCAGTTAGGTTATTGTCTTGAAGAATGGGAAGAGTTTACGAAAGCCGCAATTGAAAACGGTTTCAAGAAAGAATACCTGGTAACAACAGGACTTAGTATTTTAAAAGATGAAAAACTGTACGACCGTTTTCGTGGTCGCGTAATGTTTCCTATTCATAATGTTTCCGGGCGTGTTATAGGTTTTGGCGGTCGAATACTTTCGGCAGATAAAACAAAAGCAAAGTATGTAAATTCTCCCGAATCGGAAATTTATCATAAGAGCAATGTTCTTTACGGAATTTATTTTGCAAAAAATTCAATTATTTCGCAGGATAACTGTTTTCTTGTAGAAGGCTACACCGATGTTATATCGATGCACATGGCGGGTATTGAAAATGTTGTTGCCTCATCGGGAACATCGCTTACTACCGAACAGATAAAACTGATTCGCAGGTACACGCCGAACATTACGATATTATACGATGGTGATGCCGCCGGTATCAAAGCTTCATTCCGTGGAATTGATATGATTCTTGAAGAAGGAATGAATGTGAAAATTGTTTTATTCCCTGATGGAGAAGATCCCGATTCATATGCGCGAAAACATCGACCTGCCGAAGTGCGCGATTTTATTAATCAAACAGCCACCGATTTTATAAAATTCAAAACCGATCTGCTGGTTAAAGAAACTGCAAACGACCCGATAAAAAAAGCAAACCTGATCAAAGAAATTGTTGGCTCTGTTTCATTGATCCCTGATGCTATTGTTCGCAGTGTGTACACGCGTGAATGCAGTTCGCTGATGAAAGTTCCTGAACAAACACTCATTAATGAAATGAATAAACTCCGCCGTAAGAAAGTAATGAAGAAAGCGGAGGAAATTGCTGAAGAGCAGGAACTACCCGAAAATACTGAATATACAGCCGAACAACAAATTGTAGTTGACGATACCAATACCGAATACCAGGAAAAAGCATTAATGTGTTTCATGCTGAATAATGGAAAAAAAACAATAACAATTAAAGAAAGAATTGAAACAGAAACCACATCCGATTCGGGTAAAACCGAAATAATTGTTGAAGAAGTAAATTCTGATATTCCATTAGCCCAGTTTATTATTCTTGATCTGCAAAGAGACCATATAGATTTTCAGAACCCGGTTTTTCAAACGATTATGAATGAATATTCAAAAATGGTTGAAGAAAACAATATTCCCGATGCCCAATATTTTATAAATCATGAAAAAACGGAAATAAGTTCTTCGGCAATAGAATTATTATTTAACCCTCATAATTTGAGCGAGAACTGGATCAAACATCGCATAAGCGTGAAAACAGAAGAACAGGACCTTTATGCATCAGCCATCTCATATATTTATTCATTGAAGCTTAAGAAAGTCGATAAAATGATTTCCGAAAACCTTGATGAGATAAAAAATTCAACTAACGAAGAAGATCAGATTCTCCTAATGCAAAAGCACTACAGGCTTATGAGAAGCAAAAAAGAATTTGCTGATAAACTTACACGAATTGTTACAAAATAAAGCTTCCAATTTTATTTATTCATAATTGTTTCAATGAAAATTAATAAAGTTATTGTGATAAATTTTGTCAATATTTTTTGTGCTTTAAAAATATTTTCTAATTTTGCGTCCTCTTAATAGAATTGTCCTGTGGTGTAATTGGCAACACGTCTGATTTTGGTTCAGAAGAGTTCAGGTTCGAGCCCTGACAGGACAACAAAAAACTCAAGCCTCCGTTGAATTGCGGGGGTTTTTTTATATAGCATATAAAAGAAATGATTATAAAAATGCAACATTATAGTTGTAATAACGTAATAGGTCTCCGAAAATGAATTGGTAAAATGTTTTTGCAAAAGGAATTATTTTTATAAATTTGTTACATATAATTGAATGAATTTTCATAGTAATCACGAAAATACTTTATAGTTATGGCAAAACTTTATGAACAGGAATCACCGGCAATAAACCTTATAGGTGCAGGTACGGTGATAAAAGGCGATGTAAAATCGAATGGGGATATTCGTATTGACGGAACTTTAATAGGATCGGTAAATTCGAAAGGAAAACTTGTAGTAGGAACTTCAGGAAACATCGATGGAGAAATTATTTGCCAGAATGCTGATTTATCAGGAATAATTAAAGCACAAATCACCGTTTCGGAATTGCTTTCAATTAAAGCTACTGCAAAAATAACAGGTGATGTAATTACCAATAAACTTGCTATTGAACCCGGAGCTATATTTTCCGGATCGTGCAGTATGAATAATCCACAGACTAACCCGATCAAAGAAACAAAATTCGGCGAAAGAGTTGAACCACTAAAACCTAATGAACCACAGAAAACCAAAGAACACGCTTCGTGATTATGGTCGGTATTCAAGCATTGCTTTTCAGATGCTGGTGATTATTGGAGTTGGAATTTTCGGGGGCTTCAAACTGGATGAATATTTAAAATTGAAATTTCCTGTTTTTGTTTTAATATTTTCTTTTTTATCGGTGGCATTAGCTATCTATTATGTTGTTAAAGATTTAATACGGAAAAAATAAATCGTGGAAAAATATTTTAATAAGTTCATCTTACGGTTATTTATTTATACAATAATTCTTGCTTTAGTTGTTTTTATACTGGATAGGATATTAAAGCAGGAATACATAACACCTATACTTTATTCATTTTTCCCGTTTTATTTTTTATTGACAGCCGTATTATTTCGTTTTTTAATCAAAGCAAAAAAAACAAAATTTTCCTCCTTCGCTAACCGCTTTATGCTGGCTACTTTTGCAAAGATGATGATTTGTCTGGCAGTAATGCTTTCCTATGTTTTTTTAAATAAAAGTAATGCCATCCCTTTTATATTATCATTTTTTGTTTGTTATGTTTTATATACCATTTTTGAAGTCATTTCATTGTTAAAATTTCCATTCGACAGAGAAAAATAAATTTTAATCAGCACAAAAAGTTTTTTTACAGAAATTATTTTTTCATAGCAAAAAAAAGTTGATTTTTTTCGTACAGGATTATGAATTATTATATATCTTGCAGCATTGTTTAAATAGCCTTGCTTTATATGCTGAAGAATATTCAAAAAATAAATATCCGGTTTTTACTCATCATCGTTTTATTCCTTCCTGCTTTATTCCTGAAAGCTGAAAATGGCGAACAGAAAGGAAATCCCGAAAGCAAAACCGAGAAAGAAAAAAAATTCAATGCCGGCGAAATGATAATGGAGCATATTGCCGATGCACATGAATGGCACATTATCACTATTGGTAAAACAGATATTGCTATCCCGCTTCCCGTGATACTTTTGGATGATGGAAAATTAGTGATATTCAGTTCCGGAAATTTTCATCACGGAACAGAACCTTATAAAGGATATAAACTGGAAACCGAAGGCGAGAATAAAGGGAAAATAGTTAAAGTAAATGATGAAGGCGAAACAATTAAAGAAGCAGTTCTTCCTCTTGATTTTTCAATTACAAAAAACACGCTTACATTATTTATTGTAATGATTATATTATGTGTGGTTTTTATTTCAATAGCACGCAGATACACAAAACACACCAATGAAGCTCCCCGCGGATTGCAGTCGGTACTGGAATTTGTAATTATTTTTCTTCGCGATGATGTTGTGAAACCTGCTATTGGCGAAAAAAAATATGAACGCTATATGCCTTACCTGCTAACGTTGTTCTTTTTTATTTTCTTTGGAAATTTATTAGGACTGATACCGATTTTTCCCGGTGGCGCTAATTTAACAGGTAATATTGCAATTACAATGATTCTTGCATTATTTACTTTCACCATTACTACTTTCAGTGGGAATAGAAATTATTGGTTGCACATCATTAATACTCCCGGCGTACCATGGTGGTTAAAATTTCCATTACCGCTTATGCCTATTGTTGAAATTATTGGTGTAATAACAAAACCATTTGTGTTGATGGTCCGTCTGTTTGCAAATATTTCAGCAGGACATATTATTGCACTTGGTTTTTTTAGTTTGATATTTATTTTCGGAGAAGTGAATGTAGGTATAGGATATGGCGCATCAGTCGTTTCTGTCTTTTTTACTATATTCATGGGGTTACTCGAATTACTTGTTGCTTTTCTGCAGGCATATGTATTTACACTGCTTTCGTCATTATATTTTAGTATGGCAATAGAAGAGCACGAACACCATGAAGAACATGCACATTAAAATTAAAATGAACTTTTTTAATAACTAAACCATAACAATTATGTCACTATTATCAGTAATCATGCAGACAGTAAGCGACCTGGCACCTATAGCAAAAATGGGAGCCGGTATAGGCGCAGGTATTGCAGCAATCGGAGCAGGTATAGGAATTGGCCGCATCGGTGGCAGTGCAATGGAATCCATTGCCCGTCAACCCGAAGCCATGGGCGATATCCGTTCGAATATGATTGTAGCCGCTGCACTTATTGAAGGAGTTGCTTTCTTCGCTATTGTAGTTTGTTTGTTGATACTTTTCATCTAAGCAAACAAAGTAAATTCATCCCGACGGTTGGTCGGGATGAACTTACTTATTAGTTTTTGTTGTATGTTTATGGCAACAAGTAATATTAAGTAAATAGTTAAAAGGTCAAAAGTGATAGAAGAAAAAAATAAAATACTAAGTTTTTATGATCTTGAAGTTTATCAAAGGTCTTATGATGCTTGTATTATTCTTTCAAAAAAAATTCTTCCATTATTACCTGTCTCTGAAAAATTTGATTTAAGCAATCAATTATCAAGGTCATCTAAAGCAATCCCCCGCTTAATAACAGAGGGTTTTGCAAAGAAACATCAAAAAAAAGGTTTCCAAAAATATTTAGATGATGCATTAGCAGAATCTAACGAAACACAAGTTGGATTAAATCAAGCTCGCGATTTATATAATGTCGAATACTCTACGGAATCAGGAAATGATTTATCACAAGAATATAAAATTATAAGTAAACAGATATTTCGGTTAAAGGAAGCCTGGAATAAATTTTCATAGTACTATAAATTAACCTAAAACAAATTACAAAAAACTTGGCTAGTAGCCATTAACCAATAACATAAAACTTAAAATATTATGGAACTCGTAACTCCGCATATAGGTTTAATTTTCTGGATGACGCTTTCGTTTGCCCTTTTAATTTACATCCTTGGAAAATTTGCATGGAAGCCTGTAATGAAAGCATTGAAAGAACGTGAAAATTCCATCAACGATGCTTTAAAAGCAGCCGATAAAGCACGCGAAGAAATGTCGCAACTTGCATTTAGTAACGAGCAGCTTATCAAAGAAGCAAAAGAAGAACGCGATGTGTTATTGCGCGATGCAAGAAAAATTCGTGATAATGTCATTGATGAAGCAAAAATAAAAGCTGAAGAAGAAGCGAAAAGGATTATAGAAACAGCCAAAGAAAATGTTCATTTCGAAAAAATGGCAGCTATCACTGATTTAAAAAATCAATTAGCAATACTATCAATTGAAATTGCTGAAAAGATTTTAAAAGAAGAACTTTCGAAAAGCGAAAAGCAGAAAGAACTTATTGATAAATTATTAAATGAAATAAATTTTAATTAAAAAATTCAGAAAGTATTTACAATAATAAAATCGAATTCTGATTATTTATAAAGATGAAAGAATCGCGTATAGCTGTCAGGTATGCCAAAGCATTATTCGAACTTGCACTCGAACAAAAAAATACGGATGCAGTTTTTTATGATATGAAATTGGTAGCTGATACCTGTCATTCCAATAAAGATTTTAGGTTGATGCTTATAAGCCCCATTATCAACAGTGATAAAAAAAGAAATATTTTAAAATTAATTTTTGAAAATAATATAAATAAATTATCGCAGGCATTTCTTAATATTATTACAGCAAAACGCAGAGAATCGTATATCGAGCAAATTGCAAACCAGTATATTTCTCTTTACAGGGATAATAAGGGAATTGAAACGGTTTATCTTACAACTGCTGTTAAAGCTGATGATGAAATCAAAACAAAAGTAAAATCAGTGGTCAATAAATTCACTAAAAAAGAAGTTGAATTAATTGAAGATATCAAGACTGAAATCATAGGTGGGTTTGTTCTTAATTTCGGGCATTATCAGTATGACGATAGTATCCGGAATAAAATTATAAAACTAAAACGCGAATACAATATTAATATTTACGAAAAAGGATTTTAAAAAATTGTTATTTGGTTATTAATAGAATTGAAATAATAATCCATGACGCAAAGCAAATTACAATAAATGACAGCGAAGTAAATGACTAATTAAAAAATTATGGCAGATATTAAACCCGCCGAAGTATCGGCAATTTTAAGACAGCAATTATCGGGATTTAAAATGGAATCGGAACTTGAAGAAACGGGTACTGTTCTTCAGGTTGGTGATGGCATTGCACGTATTTACGGATTAACCAATGCTCAGTCGGGCGAGTTGGTTGAATTTGTTAAAGACGGAATGAAAAGTATTGTACTGAATCTTGAAGAAGATAATGTGGGTGTTGTACTTCTTGGCGAATCTACTCATATTAAAGAAGGCGATACGGTAAAACGAACAGGCAATATAGCTTCTGTTAAAGTTGGGGAAGGTATGTTGGGAAGGGTTATTAATACTGTTGGTGAACCTATCGACGGTAAAGGCCCTATTAAAGGCGAAGTTTACGAGATGCCTCTTGAAAGAAAAGCACCGGGTGTAGTTTTTCGTCAGCCTGTGAATCAGCCATTGCAAACCGGTATAAAACCTATTGATGCAATGATACCCATTGGTCGCGGGCAGCGTGAACTTATTATCGGCGACCGTCAGACCGGAAAATCAGCTATTGCTATCGATACAATTATAAATCAGAAAGAATTTTTTGATAAAGGTCAGCCTGTTTATTGTATATATGTTGCTATAGGGCAAAAAGGCTCTACTGTTGCCAATGTAGTAAAGACATTGGAAGACCACGGTGCAATGCAATATACAATAGTAATTGCCGCACCGGCATCATATCCTGCCGCAATGCAGTTTTATGCACCATTTACAGGCGCTGCTATTGGTGAATTCTTCAGGGATACCGGAAGATCTGCATTGGTTATTTATGACGACCTTTCAAAACAGGCAGTTTCTTATCGTGAAGTTTCGTTGTTGCTCCGTCGTCCACCCGGACGTGAAGCATATCCCGGTGATGTTTTTTATCTTCACTCCAGGTTGCTTGAAAGAGCTGCAAGAATAATTTCTTCCGATGATATTGCAAAACAAATGAACGATCTTCCTCCATCTATAAAACATTTGGTTAAAGGCGGAGGTTCCCTTACAGCGCTTCCTATTATTGAAACACAGGCAGGCGATGTATCAGCATATATTCCAACGAATGTGATTTCAATTACCGACGGACAAATTTTCCTTGAAACAAATTTATTTAACTCAGGTATTCGTCCTGCTATCAATGTGGGTATTTCAGTATCACGTGTTGGTGGTAATGCGCAAATCAAATCAATGAAAAAAGTTGCAGGAACATTAAAGCTTGACCAGGCTCTTTTCCGCGAATTGGAAGCATTCTCTAAATTCGGTTCCGACCTTGATGCAGCTACTGTTTCTACACTTGAAAAAGGAAAAAGGAATGTGGAAATTTTAAAACAACCACAATATTCTCCTATGACTGTTGAGAAACAGATAGCCATAATTTATTGCGGCACCAAAGGTTTATTAAGAAATATTCCTATTGATAAGATCCGAGAATTTGAAGAAGAGTTTCTTCATTTTATGGAGTTGCATCATAAGGATGCTTTAGAAACATTAAAATCAGGAGTTCTTTCTGACGATGTTACTAAATTACTTGAAAAAACAGCTACTGATCTATCACATAAATATCAAGCTAAATAAATCATCGGAGTCATGGCCAGTTTAAAGGAAGTAAGAATACGTATAGCATCAGTAAAGTCGACGCAGCAAATTACCAGTGCTATGAAAATGGTTTCAGCTTCAAAGTTGAAACGTGCGCAAAATGCCATAATCAAAATGCGTCCTTATGCTGCCAAGCTGAAAGAAATACTGGAAAACCTAAGCGCAAGCCTTGATACTTCTGAAAGTGTTTTTTCAAAAGAAAGAAAAATTCAGAAAGTTTTACTGGTTGCGATTACTTCAAACAGGGGACTGTGCGGAGCTTTCAATACCAATGTGATAAAACTTACTTTGAATACATTACAAACAAAATATGCCGAGCAATACAAGAATGGGAATGTTGATTTAATTTGCATCGGGAAAAAAGCGATTGATTTTTTTGTGAAAAAAAAGTATTCTGTTATTGATAAGAATACCAAAATTCTGGATGCTGCAAGTTTTGAAAATGCTGCACCTATTGCCGAACAACTGATGAAATGGTTTGAGACCGGGAAATACGACAGAATTGAAATCATTTATAACCAGTTCAAAAATGCAGGTGTACAGATTTTAGTTAACGAACAGTATTTGCCTGTGGCTCCTCCAAAAACCAATGTATCTGTAACAAAGAAACAACAAACCGATTACATTTTTGAACCGGGTAAAAAAGAAATCGTTTCTGAACTTATTCCTAAATCATTAAAAATTCAATTCTATAAAGCAATCCTTGATTCTGTTGCTTCAGAACATGGCGCACGAATGACCGCAATGCACAAAGCTACTGACAATGCTGATGGATTACTTAAAGAACTCCGCTTATCATATAACAAAGCACGACAGGCTGCAATTACCAGTGAAATACTTGAAATTGTAAGTGGTGCAGAAGCGTTAAAAGGTTAAGAGGATAAGATATCAATTTAAATTGGGGGCATTTTGCAAATGCCCCCAATTTTTTTTGAAAAAGCATAAAAAATCAAAATACAAATGAAAATTAAAGTTCCGTCTTTGTTATTTTTTTTTCACACTTTTTTCGCAAATTTTGTATTTGTTTATTTATAACTTTACATCATAAACTTAAAATAAATTGTTATGAATAAAAAAATTGAAAATATTTTAAATCGTCAGGTCGACAGGGAAGCATACTCTTCCCAGTTGTATCTTGCAATGGCATCATGGGCTGAAGCATCAGGATTGGAAGGCATTTCACAATGGTTCTATGTACAGTCAGACGAAGAACGGCTTCATATGCTTAAATTCATTCATTATATCAATGAGCGCGGAGGAAATGCAATAGTTCCTTCAATAAAACTTCCTCCTGCAAAATTCAAAGATGTTGCTGATGCATTCGCGCAAACTTTAAAACATGAAGAATTCATTACTGCATCAATCAATGAAATTGTTGCATTATGTAATTCTGAAAAAGATTTCACCACACAAAATTTTGTTCAGTGGTTTGTTGCAGAACAGATACAGGAAGAAAAATCAGCACGTGCAATTATTGATAAAATAAATCTGTTGGGAAAACAAAATCTATATTTGTTAGACAAGGATATTATGGCAATGCGTGCAGCTGCTGAACCCGGTGGTGGTGCGGCTCCTGTTGCTTAAAAATATAAAAGACAGCGAAAAGCTGTCTTTTTTTATACTATGGTTCGCGTTCGTTTAACGAAGTGTAACGAGTGCAGAGATGTACACATTAATATAGTCAATGGTTGTTGGGTTTTGCGACTGGTTAGGTCAAATGTCAAAAATTATTAGTAAAAAATATCTCTCTTGCAACTTACTACTATCAACCAAACCAACAGCCATCAACTAAAAACTAATGACGCAAATTCAATTTTATATTTTCTATTTGCTATTATCTATTTTCAATAAAAGGTCATAGGTTGAAAGGTATAGCGGCTGGTTAAGTCAAAGGTCAAAAATTATTAGTAAAAAATATCTCTCTTGCAACTTACTACTATCAACCAAGACAGCAGCCATCAACTAAAAACTAATGACACAAATTCAATTTTATATTTTCTATTTGCTATTATCTATTTTCTATAAAAGGTCATAGGTTGAAAGGTATAGCGGCTGGTTAAGTCAAAGGTCAAAAGCTTATAGAAAAAAAATATTTTTCCATCAACTAGCTACTATCAACCAAACCAGCAGCCATCAACCAAAAACTAATGACGCAAATTCAATTTAACATTTTCTATTTGCAATCATAAATTTACAATAAAGGTTATAGGTTGAAGGTCATAGCAACAAGCTAAGTCAAAGGTAATATGGATAAGGTAGAAACACAATCAACATAAAACATTCAGCAAAACCAGCAGCCATCAACCAAAAACTAATGACAAAAATTCAATTTAACATTTTCTATTTGCTATTATCTATTTTCAATAAAAGGTCATAGGTTGAAAGGTATAGCGGCTCGTTAAGTCAAAGGTCAAAAGCTTATAGTAAAAAAATATTTTTCCATCAACTAGCTTCTATCAACCAAACCAGCAGCCATCACCCAAAAACTTATAACAAAAATTCAATTTAATATTTTCTATCATCAATTTACTATAAAGGTCATTGGTTTATAGGTTGGGCAGCTTGTTATGTAAAAGATAGAAAGTTATAACCCTCCCTGACCTTTGTACAACGAAACAGGTTTGTCAAGTTTTACTTTCAGAACAGTCATGTATTCATCCTGTACACCTTCGGGAACTTCAATATAAACAAGACCGGGAACTTTGCTCCACGAGATTTTTCCAACTACTTTATGTTTTAATTGCGTTTTATTTCCAACCACTTCAACATTTTTTATTTCGTTACACAAGCCTTTAATAATAATATTTCCGCTTTGCTTTCCTTGCAGAAAAAGATATAGCGTACATGAATCTTTCGAGAGTGTTGTAGGTCCATAAAAATATCCTTGTGGTAAACCGCCTAGTGTTCCGAAAATTGCTTCACTGTGTTTATTTGTCCATTTGCCTAATTCAGAAAGAATGAATGTTTGTTCATCAGGAATAGTGCCGTCAGCACGGGGGCCAATATCAAGAAGCAAATTTCCTCCCATGCTAATGCAATCGGCGAAAATGCTGATGATTTCATATGGAGTTTTGTATGTGGTGTCGCCAATGTAATATCCCCACGACTCATTTGTTGTCATGCAAAGTTCCCAATTTTTTTCAGAAGGACGAGAGACTGGAAAATTTTGTTCGGGTGTTCCGTAATCGCCGTATCCCTGCAAACGCCCGTTAATAATGGCTTTTGGGTTTTTCTGTAAAATTATTTTACGGATTTTTGCAGCCTGCCATTCTTTGGCATTATGTTCCCAATCACCGTCGAACCAGAGCAGATCAGGGTTGTAGAGGTTCATGAGTTCTGCAATTTGTCCGTGACAGAATTTTAAAAAATGTTTCCATCTTAACGAATCATCACTTATTTTATATCTTGACGAATCTTTTAAAAAGCCGGGATAATCATTATTACTCCAGTCGATCAGCGAAAAATATAAACCAACTTTAATATTTTCTTTGCGTAGTTCTTTGACAAAAGGTGTGAGCACATCAGCTTTTGCCGGCGATGCTTTAGGAATGCTCAAATCATTTTGAGTTGTGTTCCATAGCGCAACACCATCATGATGCTTTGATGTTATTACTGCGTACCTGGCGCCAGTGGCTTTAATTAGCGATACCCATTGCTGAGGATTATATTTTTTTGCAGTAAATTCATTTATCTGCGCCATGTAATTTTCATGGCTGATATGTTTATTATAAAACGCCCACGACTCCGATGTTTTGCCTGTAGAATAAATTCCCCAGTGAATAAATATTCCAAGCTTTGCATCGCTAAACCATTGCATTTTATTTGTGTCGGTTTTTGTAGCACTAAGCTGTGCTCTTACTGCTATGCTGAAAGCGAGAGATGCAAATATGAAAACAAAAATTATTTTTTTAGTGATTCCCATTGATATTTTATTGATAAATATATACAGGTTAAACAAGCAAATCCTCTGCATCTAAAGCATACAAAGTTATATAATGTTAATTTTTTTATCTTTAAAAAAGTCTTTAAATAACTTTTTGAATTTTTTTGAATCAGAAATCTGACTTAAACAAATGTCAATGTCTAAATTACCTGATAACTTCAATAATTCTGCAGGGAAAGTATCAGATTGAGTAAATGTATTTCCCTTACTAATTCGAGAAGTGATACCAAAATCAAGAACAAATTCTGTAATTGTTTTATCTTTTTTAATGTCAGCTAGGTTTTTGAAATTCTTTTTTAAAAATTTAATTGTATCCTTTATTTGTATGTCGAAATTGTCGAAGTCAGCATTACTAGTAGAGATTGAAAGTCCAGAGGATTTATATTTCTTACCTTTAGGTTTTAATTTATTAATCGGTTGATTTTTATGAAAAATCAAATTTGGTTTGAGTTTAGAGTTTTGAATAAACTTTTCAACGTTAAATTTGTCACCTGAAATTCTTAGTACACAACCCATGTCTTAAAAATTTTATTAATAATGCATAACTTTTGTACTGCAACATTTGAATTTTTTATATCAATCAAAAGTTGCTAATTTATTACTATAGTAATTGTTTTTGAAAGCACATCGCAGGTAAGGTAAAGTATTTTATCAATAGGTATTTCAATTGATTTTCCTTCTTTATCTTTTGCAGAAGAGATCTCGAGAACATATTTTGAATTTACCAGGGTAGTGGTGATTGAATTAATTTCATTGTAGGTAAATGAGGATATAGTTGTTCCGTTATAATTAATTTTTATAGTGGAATACATTATACTTTCATAGATGAGAGCCTTGTTTCCATTACCGTCTTTTGTTGTGAATTTGCAAAAGTCCTGGGCGCTTGCTGTAAAGCTTATACCAATAAGCAGAATAAAAATGATTTTTTTCATATGAATGATTTTTATGGTTATCGTATCAAAGATATAAAATCTTAGAAAGTATAATACCAATCAAACAAGTTATGAGTTAGGTTGTGTTTTCTGTTTTGGTGAATTGTTTGAATTATCAATTTCATTCATTCGGGAATTTAATTCTTTTACTGATGTGAAGCTTTCCATTAACCCGGGAAGATAATCAGTTGCTGTGATAAATGTCCAGAGATATGAAACGATAGAATAAATTTTTCCTGTTGAAAAATTATCTACATCAATGCAAATAAAAAGTACAACAATAAAAACAACCATTAGCATAAGCTTAATTGCACCAAAATCAAATGCACTCCATTTGGCAATTGAACGTTGTGGCCTTACCATGTTTTGGTAATATTTATCTATATCATCAATATCACGGCTTTCAAGTTTTTTGTAAATTTCTTCACGATTGTCGTGCGTTATTTTTTGAAGTTTGGTAACACGCTTATTATATATTGTATTAATAAAAAACAAAGGTGGGATAATCAAAAGACAAACAAGAGCAATACGATAATCGTAAAAGAACAAAGCGCATATTGCACCAAGTGTTGCTGTAAGTTGCCAGGAAATATCGGGCAAACGGTATTCTAAAAAATCAACGTATTCTTTTGCAAGATCGGCGCGACTTACCATTTTTGAAGCCGAATGACGTTTCTTTTTTGAATTCATTATTAGTTCGGTGGCAAGGTTCGCGTACATTTTCGGATAGGTCCTTCCATTGAAAAAGCGGCTAAGCGAGCCTCCCATAACATTGACAACATAAATTATAATCCATAAAACCAAAGGCAAAGTATAACTTACATTTTCATGGTCATAAAAATTATCAATCAAAGCATCGAGAAGTTTTCCAAAAAATGTTGGCTCTATAATCCATGCAACATTTTCAACCAATACAAATGCCATTATTATTAAAAGCGATTTTTTGTTTTTCTCAATAAGTTGTCGTATCATAAAATTTCAATCATCAATATTAACAACACATACAAAAATAAATAATTACTGTAATAATTTTCCTAATAATATATTTACTTTTGAATTTGAGAATAAAAAATATGTTTTATGAAAATAAAAATATTAATAATAATTATTTTTTTGGGAATCATAACTTCGTGTGTTAAAAATAAATCGGTAACCGGAATATACCGTTATTATTGGGGAGAAAAGGATTCGTATAAAGTGTGGATTGTTGATGGTAATGAAGTAAGATTAAAACTTTATAATGAATTTTTATATGGAGGGAATGAGCAGCGTTATTTATTTAACCCGAAAGGAGAAATATGGATTGATAACGCAGTAAGTTGTGAAGAATTTGAAATGACACTTGCCCACGAATTGAATGAACGTCATTTGATGGCAAAGTTCGGATGGACATACGATGATGCACATGATTCGTCATTGGCATTGGAAGTAGTGATGCGCAGGAAGTTTGAAAAGATTTGTCGCGCACATGAAGATTTATTGCCTATGGTGTCTGTAACAGATTTTGATACGGTGAAAGAAATAAAAGATATTCCCGATAGTGTAAAACTTCAGAATATTTATAGGGTTCCATTAGGCGAACGAAACGAAATTAAAATATGGATAGTTGATGGTTATTTGGTAAGAAAAAATATTTATCCTGATTTTGGTTTTAGCGGAAACGACCTTGCTTATCATTTTATTCCTTCGAAAGAAATATGGATTGATGGTCAGGTCGCAGCTGACGAAACGGAATACTCAATTGAAACGGAAATGATGGAACGTGAACTGATGATGAAAGGAAAAAGTTATGATGATGCGTATGAAGCCGCCATTACAAACAATCAGAAGAAAAGGGAAGAAATGAAAAAAATAATTCTGAAACATCCACCTGTTGTTGTGCCTGATTCTGCTACGCGCGATAAAGGGTTGATAGATCCGAATGAACCGTAAAAAAATAAAAAGAGGCCGATGCATTCGCATCGGCCTCCGACTTGATTGATGGTTAAGGTTAGTTTGATATAGTTACTTTTCTAATAATTGTTGATTTGTCATTTGAGATTTCAACAAAGTACACACCTTTACTAAAGCTCGACGCATCAATTTGTATCACCGGGTTATTATCAATGATTTTCTTTTCAAATATTTTTTCTCCTACAATATTCATAATTCTTAAAGTAGTTTTCTTATTATTCATATTTGAGATGGTGATATTAAATAATCCCGGATTTGGATTTGGTGAAATATTAAATTCCATATCGGGCGATTCATTTTTAATATTTAATGTCGGATCAATTACGGCTGTAACCGGTGTCCTTACACTTTTACAATCCTGTTGCTGAACCTGGATATTATAAAAGAAATAATAACTCGATGCGGTACCAATAGTATTTCCGGTAATAGAAATTAAATTTGGAACAGTATAAGGATACGATGTGTTAAGTGTATCTCTCCAGCAATTATTTGTTTTACTTAAAGCCAGTATATAACCTGTTCCTGCAGGAACATCAATATTTAATGTTATTGTTTGCGCACCGTTTGGAATATTTACGACAACAGAATCTAAAATTGTTCCAATGCTATTTTTCAAATATACAGTTCTGTTTGCAGCACCGCTTGCATAAACAGTTGCCGACTTAATTGTTAACGGTTTTAATGCATCAAAAACCAAACCCTGGCAATAAGCCAGAGAATAATAACCACCCGTTCCCGTTGTTAAACTTGATGAAGATTTTCCAACAGAAGAAAGTGTGGGATATTCAATATCATTCTCAACGTAATAAGTAGTAGTACTTGTTATATTAGGCGAATAAGTAGTTCCGGTATTTACAATGCTTCCGCCATTAGCGTTACTATACCAATTCAATACATTGCTGCCCGATGCACTGAGTGTTGCTATTCCTGGTGCAGGTATAGTATCACTTACTGTGAGTGGAGCAGTTGGCCTGTTTACTGTAATATAGCTTGTTTTTGTTTTATTAGTTGAACCATTAGCATTTGTAGCTGTTAATTTTACAGTGTATGTTCCGTTTGAAGAATAAGTATGATGAGGGTTTTGTAAAGTAGATGTTGTCCCATCGCCAAAATCCCACGACCATGTTGTTGGCGCAAACATTGAGGAATCGGTAAATTCAACATAACCATCACAGGTTGTAGTATTGTTTGCTGAGAAATTTATTACCGGTGCGGAACTTGGATTTAATGAACCATAAACCAGATAAGCAGTTTTAGACCCAACTAAGCTCACACCATATTTAATTTTCATATATCCATTTTCGCCCCATAACGGACTCCATGAATTTCTCAATATCCAATATCCATTAGTCCCTCCATTATCATCCCAACCTACAAGTATAACTGCATGGTTTGTGCTGGTTCCTTCATTAGTTGTAAATATACCGCTGGTATATGATTCAAAGCCATCGCCTACATAAACGGTTATATATACAGGACCATAATTATAAATTGCATTTTTTATTTGATCGGTTGTTGCTTGTCCGGTTGATACAGTTGTGTAACTCGAAGCTTGTTCGTGATAAGTGTACGAAGCATCACAACTTCCATTAGCAGCAGTATAGGGTTCCTGTGATTCATAAACAGCGCCTTTTGGTGACTTAAAATAACTGAACACGCAATTTCCGCCACTGCAATCATACGAAGAACAATTTACCAACCATTGTTCTGACAAATCGCGGGTAACATTATCAGCAATTTTTATGCGTGATTCGAAAACTCCGCTTGAAGCAAAGCCCCAGCAGCTACCGCACTGTCCTTGGTCTTTTATAGGAGTACACCCTCCTAATGCTAACCAGCTGAAGCTTGATGGTAGGGCTTTTCCAAGTTCTGTTTGTTTGTATTCTTCAACAGGCAATGGTTTTGGTGCGGTATACATTCCTATGTATTCACCATCATTAATAATAGTTATTTTAAATGTTTCAAGTGGTTCAATATTTTTTTCCCAAGGACGTTTGTAAGCTAATAGTAATTCTGCTGTTCCTTTTGAAACACCTACAAATCGTGTAATCTGAGTACCTGGTGTGCCTTCTAATCCGGCATTATCAGGAATGAATTCCCAATTTCCAACTTGCTTTACAATATTCGTTTTTAAATTGATAGGATACCATCCATAACCTGTAGATGGGTTTGATGGTAACTTGATTTCAAGAACCTGCTCACTTGTAAGAGAAACAGTTTGTCCGTAATCTGTTTTTTTAACTTCTTTAAAATTTTGTCCAAATATGTTTAAAGCAAACAACTGGACAAAAAGGTTTGCAAATAGTAAAAATTTTTTCATAAGATTTGGGGTTAAATACAATACAAAATAACAAAATATCTTTTAAATATACAAAACAAATTATTTACAATCAGTTATGTAAATATATTTATATTAATAATTTATGTATGCCAAAACATAATATTTGTCGATAAAACATATATATATGTATACAAACATATTAGTAAAATCATGTATTAGCATTAGTAAAATCACTTATATCATAAATAAGTCAACAAAACAAATTTGTGAATATTTAAAAAGTAAATAATGTAGATAATATCCAGATAATTATTTTAAAAGATGAATAAAAAATAAAATCATTTGAGAAAAAATAACAATCAAGAATTATAAAAGTTCAATTATAGATACACAAATTGAAATTCTGTAATTAAGATTTAAGAAAAAATACGAGTACATAAAATTTCTAAAATTCTTTAAAAGCATCAATTTACTTTCAATTGAAAATAAATAAATGTGTAAAGAAAAATATTTTGAATATTCAGTATTAATACTGAAAGCAAATCACTAGTGATACTTTAATTTTGTTTGCATATTTCCTGAAAAAAATTCAGGTTATACATTCAAAAATGTATACATGTTCTCTGAAGCTGTAAATTTAATTTTGAATTGCGGGGATTCAGTAGGCTTAATGAAAAAAGCCGTTGATGATATGTATTCTGTTTTTCGTACACTTACTCCGATAAATGCTGACGATCAAAATGACAAACCAATAATAATTCCTTCAGGTAAAGCTATTTCTCCTTCAACAGCGGCACATTGTTTACTTGAAATGAAACGTACTGCTTTATTCTTAAGAGGAATAAACAAAGCAATAAGATTAAAAAAAATAAAAAATAAAAAAAATACTATATCAATATTATATGCGGGAACTGGTCCGTATGCAACATTGATAACTCCATTATTTTTTTTGTATAATTCTGATGAGATAAAAGTTGATTTGTTAGATATTAATCCTATATCATTGGATTCGGCAAGGAAAGTAATATCCGGATTGAATTGCGAATCATATATAGATGAAGTTTATTTTGAAGATGCATCAGTATTTAAAATAAACAAAAATTATGATATAGTGATTTCTGAAACAATGCAGGCAGCATTAAAAAATGAACCACAGGTTGCTATTATGCAAAACCTTATTTCGCAACTGGATGATGATGCAATATTTATTCCGCAGGAGATTTCTATAAGTGCAGAAGTAGTATCCAGGGGTAAGTGGAATCCGGTTACCTATATATTTGATGATATTGAAAAAATGTTTCTTGGAGAATTATTTATCATAAATAAAAATAATTTAAACACTTCTGCATTTAAGAAAAAATTTTTTATTCCATGTAATTTGATGAGTAGTGGCAAGTATTTGAAGCTAAATACAAGAATAACTGTTTTTGCTGATGAGGTTCTTATCGAAGGAGATAGTTCATTGAATATCCCACAAAAAATTTGTGAATTAAATTATATGCAATCGAAAGTAATTGAATTTATCTATGAACAAGGCGTAAAGCCAGGTTTTCGACATCAAATTATTAAATCAGGTGTTTTTCAATATAACAATATCGGAAATTAAAAAATGAAATATAAATATTGATTTTAAATAAAATAAATTATTAACCTAAAAATCTAAAAACTATGGATCCAATTCTAGGACAAATTCAATTATTCTCATTCTTTTTCGCCCCACAGGGATGGATGTCATGTGAAGGCCAGATATTAAATGTTCAAAATTATACGGCCTTGTATTCCTTAATTGGCAATGCATATGGCGGAAGCGGTCAAACAACATTTGCATTACCAAATTTAAACGGCGCTGCACCGTTGCCAAATATGAAATATTATATCGCCATAGAAGGCATATACCCTTCAAGAAGTTAATTATTAATTCTTAAAAATAAAAAAATATGGATACAGAAGTATATATTGGAACTATCCAATTATTTGGATTTTTTTTCGCCCCATCTGGGTGGCTATCATGTGAAGGTCAAACATTAAACATTACACAGTACCAGGCTTTATTTGCTTTAATTGGCAATACATACGGGGGTGATGGCAGAACAACTTTTGCAGTTCCTAATCTGAATGGTGCAGCACCATTGCCAAACATGAAATATTATATAGCATTAACGGGACTCTATCCTACACGGGATTAATTTATCATTCATTTTTAATTTAAAAAATAGAATTATGGCAGATATTAATATAGCTTTAAATAAACCAGCAACAGCAAGTAACTCTGTTGCTCCTTATACACCTGATAAGGCTGTTGACGGAAAAGCATCTTCATCAACGCCTTTTAGCAGGTGGTTATGTAACTCTGTTCCGGGTTGGATTTGTATAAACCTGGGAGTTCCTGTATTTACTAAACGATGGGTGGTTAAACATTTACCTTTAATAGGATGGACTGCACCTAATTTCGCAAACTCCGATTATAAACTTCAAGGAAGTAATGATAATGTAAATTGGACAGATATTGACAGTATTGTTGGAAATACTGCCAGTACTACTGATCGTACATTTAACCCTATGTCATTTCAGTATTACAGGGTTTATTTCACAAAAGGATTAAACACAAATACAAAGATGGCATCAATAGTTGAATTTGAATTATACCAGTATTTCAGTAGTTTTCTTTCTGCATTAACAGTTAGTTCAGGTACATTATCACCAACATTCAATAAAACTACTCTTAGTTATACTGATACAGTTCCATATAGTGTTAATAGTATAACTGTAACACCTACAGCCGAAAATGCACAGGCAATAATTAAGGTTAATAATGTTTTGGTGCCAAGTGGTAGCGCTTCGCAAGCAATTCCATTAAATATTGGAGCAAATACAATTTCAATTTCAGTATCTGCTTATGATGGTACTATTACAACATATACAATTACTGTTAATAGAGCTGATAGTGCTTATCTGTCATCGTTGACAGCACAGTCAGGGAATCCTATAACATTGATTCCTGCATTTTCAAAAACAGAATTTAATTATACGGCTAGTGTTGGTTATGATGTTACAGGAATGACAGTAACACCAACATCTGAAAATCCAAATGCTACAATTAAAGTAAATAATTCTGTTGTGGTAAGCGGTCAGGCATCGCAGAATATTCCTTTGAGTGTAGGCAGTAATACTATTACCATTCTTGTAACAACTCCGGGAGGATTACAGCAAACCTATACTATTAATGTAACAAAAGCTGATAGCGCATACCTGAATACCTTGGTAATTAAATCAGGAGTAGCTACGTATACGCTAAATCCTGGTTTTGCTCCGCAAACATTTAACTATACTTCAAGTGCAGGAAGTAAAAATAATGCGACTGTTACTCCTACTGCTCAATCGGCTACTGCTGTTGTAAAAGTAAATGGTACACAAATAACAACAAGCCAGCCTTCAGTTACTGTTCCGATAAATAACGGAACAAATACAATTACAATAGAAGTTACAAATGGTGGTTTTACAAATTCATACATTGTAACAATTACTAAACCCTAACAAGTTTTGTATTAATAAAGTCAGTCGTGTTTTATATATGGCTGGCTTTATTTTTATAAATAAAAATATAAAGTAAATCATATGAAAAAAATATTTTTAGAAAATAGCAATAGAGATAAAAAAATAAAACATAAAATAATTTATTTGTTATTCTTTTTTGTTTTTGTTTTTATTGGTGTAAGAGCGCAAACTACAATATATGCAACTATGGATGCATATAGAGATAATTCTATTGATGCAGGCTTTTCTATTTATAATGATGTAATGACATTATATCTGGATAATGAGTTTTCAGGTTCAACAATTGTAAATTATATAGGTGATGTTACTAATTATGGAATATCAGAATGTAAAGCTGCATTAAAATTTTCATTGCCTGGAAGTTCATTGGTAGTATCGAGTGCAAAACTTAAACTTAAAATTATTGATGTAACCAGCAGCCCTACTATTACTATTAAATCAACTGATGATAATGATTGGGAGCAAAGTGCCGTAGAAATGAATTCAACATTTCCCGATTTAGTAAATTCATCTACACTTGTATCAGGAGCAGCAATTGTTGCAGGTGATGAAGGAACATGGAAAGAATTTGATATTACAGATTTTGTAGAATCAGAAATTAGTACTTCTGATCATATAATTTCACTTGTAATTTCAGGTACCTCGTCATTAAATAACTATTTCAATTTTGTTGCAGATGATGATGCCTCAGGAGATAAAGCTGAATTAGTACTTACGTTTTACCCTGCTACTTCTACGTTTCAGACAAACGGCAACTGGTCAACATCGGGTAACTGGAACAATGGGCTTCCCGGTGAGGAAACAGATGTTATAATAAATGCTAATTGCACATTAGATCAAAATGCAGAAGTTGATGATATAATTATAAATGCAGGAAAACAACTGACTATTAATTCTGGTAAAACATTAAATGCAGGGGGTAATTTTACTATTAAAAGCAATTCAAGCAGTGAAGGTTCATTTATTGATAATGGTACTTTGAGCGTAAGCGGTACTATAAGCGTTGAACGTTATGTAAGCTCAAACAGCAGCAGTCACTGGGAATATATTTCTTCGCCTATACCTTCTGCATCATCTGATTTATTTACATCATCATCACCGACTATTCGAAACCTTTATTATTCAAATTAATCAACAAATTCATGGAGTAATTATTCAACAACATCGACAGGTAATTTAGAAGTCATGCGAGGCTATGCAAGAAAATATGTTAATGGAGAAACAGGCAGCGACGATGTGATAACTTTTACCGGAACATCATTAAACACTGGCAGTTTATCCATATCAAATCTTACAGGAACAACTATATCTTCTGTTTTCAACGGATGGAATCTTGTGGGGAATCCCTATCCCAGCGCAATTGACTGGGACGCATCGTCGGGCTGGAGCAAAAGTGATTTTTATAATTCGTATTATGTCCGTACAAATGGTACTTATAGTTCTTACGCATACGATTTAGGAACTCATGATGCAACAAGATATATTCCGCCAATGCAGGCGTTTTGGGTAAGAGCCTTGTCGGAAGGCACATTCACGCTTACATGCAATAACGATGTAAGAGTTCACAGCAACCAAAATATTTACAAACCTGCAAGTACAGACAACACTCTTCATCTTTCAATTACAAATAACACCAATGGATTTGATGATGATACATACATCCGTTTCAAACCAGAAGCTACAGAAAATTTCGACAGTCAATACGATGCTTATAAAATGTTTGCCGATGATATTAATTATCCGCAGATATATACTCATGCAGATAATGATGATTATTCAATAAATAATCTAAGCAACATAAACGGTGAGCGCAATATTCCAATTGGCTTTAAAATATCTGTCAGTGGTCAGTTTACCATTACTGCTGATTTAGTTTCTTCATTCACTGATAACGGAAACACAGTTTTTCTTGAAGATACACAAGAAAATATTCTTCAGGATTTATCAGTCAAAAATTCATACACATTTAATTCTGATGCCACATCGGGTTTATCGCGCTTCATCATACATTTTAACCCGTCAATTACTAACATTACAGAAAATACAGATGAAAAGGTTTGTATTTATTCGTACCAAAATGAAATTCATGTAAAAGCAACAGAAATGCTTGATGGAGAGATAAGCATTTATAATATGTTGGGACAAATAGTTTCAATAAAAAAATTATCAGGAAATAATTCTGCTGTTATTTCACTCAATAAGGAATGCGCTGTGTATACGGTGAAATATACCTCTGACAAAAAAAGTATTACAAGACGAATTATTATTAACCGTTAATCAGGAGGAATTATAAATGAAAAATAAAAATATTGCTGAAAAAAAAATAAAGAAAAATTATTTCAAACCTGATTTTATTACAATAAAATTAGATAAGGATGTTTCTATTTTTATGTCATCAGCAAACCCTTTTTGTGATCCTGAAGAAGCATCTATTCATGAAAATTCTGAAATCAATCCATACAAATTATTTAAAAGTTAAGTTGCATAAAAAGTACTACGACTTTCTTTACAATAAAATTAACGTACTTATAATATTTTGATCAATATAAAAAATGAAGATTGATAGTTTGTATAAGAAGTTGAAGAATTATTTAGAAATATTTCGAGTAATAAAAATAGAGTTCCTATACAATAAATAAAAATGTATAAAAAGTGGAGCAGATCCCACTCCGCAGTGGCGGAAAAAACGGGCCGAAACCGAAAAGCCTTATGAGTAGGGAATAAAAAAATAATAAAATTATGTCAACAGAAAAAGAACAAGTTTTAGTAGGTGCATGGTCAATTTACACAAGTAAAATTGATGAACAGGCACAGCAAGCATTCAAAGAAGCTACACATGGGCTGGTTGGGGTTTCTTATAGCCCTGTAGCAGTATCTCAACAGGTTGTTGCAGGAATGAACTACAGATTTTTTTGTAACACAAAGCTAATTACTCCAATTTATTTAAATGGAGCCGCAATTGTATCTGTTTATAAACCTTTAAAGGGTGAAGCTCATATCACATCAATTACACCAATCCATTTATAAATATGTAAAGTATACGTTCGGTAGAATTAAATATACTAGCGAACGTATACTTTTAAACTTATGTTGCTTAAATAAAATAAAATTTATAAAAAAGTAAATAAAATAATTAAAAAGTGGAGCTGAAACCACTCCGCTGTAGCGGAAACAAACGGGGCAAAACCATAAAGCCTTATAAATGGAAAAGTAAATAAATATAAAACTATGGACTTAAAAGAAAAAACAAAAAAAACTGATAGCAGCAAATTAGCAACTTCTGGACAAATCAGGACCATACAGGAAATGTGGAATGCAGCTGTTGATTATTTCTATACAGGGAAAAGTGATATTGAAGCTATGAAGGCTATTTATAACAGGATGATTACCTCTCCGTATCTTGGCGTGCAGGATATTTCAGATGTATGTAGTGGTGTATATGCCGATTCATATTGGCAAGACATCTGTCTGAATTCCTCTATACTATCCAGCCATTTACAAACAGCGCTGGGACTTTCATCAGATGTAGCCAATGTATATGCTAATAATTCAATTCGTCAATGGCGGGGAATATACAGCCGCAAAAATGCTTCAGATACCGGGACAATACCAACAATTGGTGATTATTATTCGAGCATTGATATTGTTTGTACAGGAAAACAGCCAAAAGAACCGGATGAACTTATTAGTAACTGGAATGTGCCTATTTGGGTAAATCCGGTGATAGGGAAAAACTATCTTTACATAAGGTGTTCAAATGTTCAGTTTTTAAATAAAATAGTAAACCCGAGAGTTCAGGTGTTTTACACATATGGTGGATTTAATCAACCACCCAGCACTTGGACACAAATTAAAACGTATGACGGAGGCAGTGATGAAGGAGAAGTTTATATCAGTAATGATAAAACAGGTCCTATGCCTTTAAATACAAAAGGGGTTTCAGAAGCTTTTAGTTTTGAACCATTAAAAACAGATCACGGTTGTATATTATCAGGAATAACAACAGAATTCTTAACAAAAATAACCCAAAGAATATAACTGCCGGAAATTGGAATTATGCAACATATGTTACCCGTAATGGTAGCGCTGCATGGCATAATTTTGATGCACAAAAAAGTGTTACTTCTAATTTGGTTTTTTATAACCAGGATGGCGCTCCTGAAGTATTTTCTTTTATCGTAAATTGTCGTAACGTTCCGACTGGCTCAAAAATAGGGATTAAGAGTACTGACCCGAAATGTTCTTTCGACAGTGGTCTTATTGAAATTAACAACCCTTTCCAACAAATATCACATCAGGTAACTGTTCCGCCAAATTATAAAGGTGATTTAATTATAACAATGACAGATAAACATGGGAATATGCTTCCTGCAAATTCAGTAGTTGAAATAAGCATGAAATGGATTTTGAATAAAGGTCATAAGACATATGCTAAAGCTTTGAAACATATGGATGCTGTTGAAAATGCAATTAATTCAGAAGAACTGGCTTTACATTTAGGTAGTTTCACCCTTGTAGGTGGAGGTAAAGAGATTTCCGAAAATTAATTTTCACTTATTCTTTGTTGATTTGTATAATAGCAAATCAACAAAGAATAATAAAATAGATTTAGAATGTCATTAAATTTATATCAATTGTTAATTTAAAAAACCTAAAGGATATTTTAAATTTTACAATGGTTATGCCTATAAAATATATGCAATCGTTATTATTTCTACGTGTATAAAAATAAAATATGGGAAAAGTTAAGCGTCTTGATTTTTTACTAACTTTTTTACGCACTCCAAAACAGCACTCCAACGTGTTTTGTAGGGTATTACCGTATATATAAAATACGAACGCCGAAACTTCTTTAGCCTTATATTGGCTTGCGTTTCGGCGTTTGTGGAGCGTACGAGGGTCGAACTCGTGACCTCCAGACTGCCAGTCTGGCACTCTAGCCAACTGAGCTAACGCCCCATTTATAGTTTGCAAAAATATAAAATAAATTCAAATGGTTCATTTGTATTTTTAATACTGCTGAACTATTTCAAATAATTATCGACAAAGAATTTGAAATAATTATCAATATCCTTTTTCTTGAACATTGAAGGATAATTATCTACCGATATAACAAATTGTGTATAATCACCCGGGTTCAGTTTACCGAAAACAGATGTCTTATCTTTCACCGCATTGTAATAAAGCATGGCTTTATTGCTGTTCTCAAAATTGGTAATCGTAATCAATTGTTGAGTGTTATCAAGAAATATATTGCTTACAGTAAGTTTGCTTGAACTATAATTAGTAGTATTAAAATTTGAAAAAGCATTTTTAATATCTGATATTTTTACATTTTTATCCGTAAGTTTTACAATAACTACATAAAAATGTATGGCATCTTCATTATATTTATATCCTTCAGAAATTGTTGCCGGAGTACTTATGGGTGCTTCAGCTGAAATGATGTTTTTGGATTTTCCGGTACAAAAATCATAAAGCAATTGTGCTTTAGGAGTAATTTCATTCTTAGGATAATTATCAATGATCTTTTTAAGTATGCCTGTAATACCGGTACTGTCTTTCGATTTGCCGAGAGCAACAGCATTCAGATACATGAATTTTGGAATTAATGCCGTATCATTATCATATAATACTTTTGCTCTTTTTGCTTTTATCAGCACAGAATCCCAGCGTGATGAGAGATATGCAATATATGTTTCAGCGTATAGTTTCTCTGCAAGATTCTTTTCGCTGGTTGATATTTTTCTGTAGTTCGGATCTTTTATCAGTTTGCAGTAATCGCTTTCGGGACTTTTATTACAAACGAGATTTTTATAATAATCTTTTTTTATGTTGTCGTTTAATATGCTATAAACCTGGTAAAGCTGAAAATATGATTTCAGGAGATAATCATCTTTAGCAGGAAAACGTCGTATAAGCTCATCATATGTTTCAATAGCTTTCGGGTAATCCAACAGGTCGTTTTGATAAACCTGGCCAATATTATATAATGCAGCTACAATTTTATCATCAGAAGCTGCAACCTGTTCAGGTGTGAAAGGAATATCTTTAAGATAATATTTTTTATCTTTCAGGTTTACTGAAACGTTACTTAATGAATCAACGGTAGAAGAATCGGTACCCAGAGCAATTTCACCGAAAGGATTTTCCTCCTCTTTATTGCTGAGCCGCCACAAGTCTTCCAGTTTTCGTGAACCCCATTTTTTTATAAATTCTGTTTTACCGAAATTAACGGCAGTAGTATTATAAAAATACCATGCTGTAGAAGTACTGCTAAGCTCATTTTCCGTATTTGCAGCATATGTATTTTGTTGTTTCAGGTATTCTTCTTCTTTTTTCTTCTGCTCTTCTTTAATGACATTGGTAATTATTTCAACAATAACCTGGTTACGTTCTTTCTCTGACATTTTTGCCAATCGCTGAAGACTGTCCTGAAGTTCAACTATTTTTAAATTTAAAACAAGATTTCCCAGAATAGTTGAAAGCTCTTTGATTTTATTATAATCCGGGTAGTCCGATGGTAATACAGTCATTGCACTGTCGTAATATGTCTGAGCCAGTTCATATTTTGGATAACTGAAATAAATTTGTGCAAGTTTCAAAAATGATGTTGCTTTTTGATTATTATTCGAAACACTTTTGCTTGCTGAAAGTTTGTAGTTATCGACAGCACAGGTAGTATCTTTTTCTTTCATGCATATTTCAGCTAAAGCATAATAAATCTGGTCGAGGTAATCCTTGTTCTTTGTTTCTTTAGCCATTTTGCCCAGAAGTTTTTTCAGGTCCTTGCTATTTCCATTTACTGCATCGAAACAAATGGCTTTATTTATTTTTGCATTGAAAGCCATAACATATGCAGGATTCATTTTAATGACCTTATTATATAATTTAGTAGCTTCTGCCAAATTACCTGTACGTTGATATATTTGGGCAAGAATAAAACGCAACCGAACATTGGTGGTTTTCTTTTTATTCAAATCAATGGCTGATAAAAGATATTCAACAGACTGCTCATATTTTTCCTGTTTAATCTGGAAATCGGCATAAACAATAGGAAATTCTTTTATCACTGATTTTGGAACAAGACCTTTATCTATTTTATTTTGTAACTGGGCAAGTGCAGATTCCGATTTTTCAAACTTTTTAAGTTCGTTATAGCATCGCACCATCCAAAGCATGGCATTATACTTAACCGGCCAATTATCATATTGCTTAACAATATAATCAAAAGTTTCGGCGGCCAGTTTATATTCCTGTTTATAAAAATATGATTTTCCAATAAGTAAATATGCTTCAGGAATCCAGCGTACATATTCTTTATTCTTTTTAAAAATGGAATGTTTCTGAATGACTTTTGATGCTTTGGTATAAGCCTTTTCAAAATTAGCATTCTGAGCCTGGGCATCATCAGCGGTTCCCAGCGTATAAATTTTAAGTATTTTGGAATAATCGTCAATATTGGCTTTTGATAAAGCAGCAACCCCTTCTTTTAATGCTTCGTTCCCATTAAAATAAGCGTTGTATCGCGCAGTAACAGTATGATAATACCGGTGAGTGAATGTACTCTTTTTAGTAGAACATCCTCCGGTGATAATAATAAGTAATACTGCTATCAGCCAAATATTTAAATATATTCCCTGTTTTTTCAAAATTTTAAATCTTTAGATGTAGTATAACTACAATTTGACAAATTTATTTTATTTTTTTTAAATCACACAGATATTTTTCTATTATAAGGACTTTGCCTCACATATTTTTTCAATGTATACAATAATATTTACGATATTTGCCAGTTAGTGTATACGATTATATTGAAGAATGACCGCTGAGAAAAAGAAAAAAAATAAATTTCTTGAGCGCTTGCGAACCAAATATCGACTGGTAATTATTGATGATAATTCACTGGAAGAAAAAATTTCTTTTCGCTTGTCGCGAATGAATGTATTTGTAGTGTTCGGACTGATAAGCATATTTCTTATTTTTATTACTACGTTAATTATTGCATTTACGCCTCTTCGTGAATACATACCCGGTTATGGAAGCTTTCAATCAGACAGGACATTGAGAGAACTTGTTATTAAAACCGATTCTCTTGAAGAAAGCATGCAACAGAAAGATCTTTATTTATATAATATCAAAAATATTATTGAAGGAAAAGAAATGGTTGATTCGTTTCCTGAAAAACCGGTATCTTCATCAAACAAGTATGGTAACATAACAATAAAAAAATCGCTGGAAGATTCTTTACTGAGGCTTGAAATGGAAAAGCAGGACCAATACAACCTTGCAGTTTCGCAGGAAACAGAAACCGCATCGGTAACATCCATCAGTAATTTATTTTTCTTTACTCCACTTAAAGGGATTATCACCAATGCGTACAATCCTTCGGGTGAGCATTATGGAATTGATATCGTTGCAGAAAAAGATGCTGCAATAAAAGCTACATTGAACGGAACAGTTATATATTCAGGGTGGACATTAAAGACGGGTAATACCATAGTGATTCAACATACCGAGAATTTAATTTCAGTATATAAACATAATTCAGCATTGCTGAAAAAAGAAGGGGATTTTGTAAAAGCCGGTGAAGTGATTGCTATTATTGGAGAAACAGGCGAACTGACCACTGGTCCGCATTTGCATTTTGAACTTTGGTATAATGGAAGTGCCGTAAACCCCAGGGATTATATGGTATTTCAATAATATCCAGTAATCAACACTGAATAAACAATGATGAATTAAATATTTTTATACTTCAAAATATTAAATTGAGTATTGGATATAGGGAATTAAATTAAAATATATTTTGAAAAAACGAATTGCAATATTAGGTTCTACAGGTTCCATAGGTAAACAAACATTGGAAGTTATAAAGCAGCATCCTGAAAATTTTGTTGCCGAGGTTTTAACTTCAAATACAAATGCCGATTTATTGATTGAACAGGCCATTGAATTTAAGCCCAATTGTGTTGTTATTGCTGACGATAAACTATATAAAAAAGTTTCGGATGCACTGGCTTCGCATTCCATAAAAGTTTTTGCAGGTATGGATGCTGTTGCACAAGTTGCCGAAATGGGAAATATTGATATAGTGCTTACGGCGCTTGTTGGGTTTGCCGGTTTAGAACCTACGCTTAATGCGGTTAATGCAGGTATTCCGGTTGCTCTTGCAAATAAAGAAACGCTTGTTGTTGCCGGTGAAATGGTTACTGCTGCTGCAAAAGAAAAAGGTGTAAATATTTATCCTGTCGATTCGGAGCATTCTGCAATTTTTCAATGTTTGGCAGGAGAGTTTCATAATAAAATTGAAAAGATTTATTTAACAGCATCCGGCGGACCTTTTAGGGGAATGAGCAAAGAGGAATTGGAAAAAGTTACACCTGCTATGGCATTGAAACATCCCAACTGGAATATGGGAGCTAAGGTTACCATTGATTCGGCAACGCTTATGAATAAAGGACTGGAAGTAATTGAAGCACGCTGGCTTTTTAATTTGACGGCCGAACAAATTGATGTAATTGTGCATCCGCAATCCATCATTCATTCACTCGTTCAGTTTACCGATGGCAGCATGAAGGCTCAGATGGGATTACCCGATATGCGGCTGCCTATTCAATATGCGCTTAGTTATCCCTTGCGTCTGGAATCCAATTTAAAGAGATTTAATTTTACCGATTATCCTCAGCTAACATTTGAAAAACCGGATTTAAATAATTTCCGCAACCTGAAACTTGCATATAGTGCAATGAAAAAAGGAGGCAATATGCCCTGCATTTTAAATGCTGCGAATGAAATTGTAGTGTATGCATTTTTAAAAGAAAAGATTTCGTTTTTTAAAATTTCGGAAATCGTTGAAAGATGCATGGAAAAAATTTCTTTCAAAGAAAAACCTTCACTGGAAGATTATTTTCATACCGATAAAGAAACAAGAGCATTTGCCAAAGAGATGATTTGAAATAATCGCTTCGAAGAAATAGATCAGTAAACAAACTTTTTGCAAAATAGAAAATAAATTACGTGCTTTGCACCTTATAGAAAATAAATAAATGGAAGTATTTATAAAAATTGTTCAGCTAGTACTAAGCCTCTCAATAATGGTTATTATTCATGAGTTGGGGCATTTCATTCCTGCAAAACTTTTTAAAACCAAAGTGGAAAAGTTTTTCCTGTTCTTTGATGTAAAATTCTCAATAGTAAAATTTAGAAAAATAGACGGAAAATGGAAAGCATGGTTTTTTAAAAAAAATAATGATACATCTATTCCTGAAACTGATAAAACCGAGCTTGGAGTTGGATGGTTGCCCCTGGGCGGATATGTGAAAATTGCCGGAATGATTGATGAGTCGATGGATAAAGAGCAAATGAAACTTCCTCCGCAACCATGGGAATTCCGTTCAAAAAAAACCTGGCAACGATTAATTGTAATGGTTGGCGGTGTTACTATGAATGTGGTTCTGGCTATAGCCATTTATATCGTGATGCTTTCATTGTGGGGTGAAGAATACCTGCCTGCAAAAAATGTAAAATATGGCATTGCATGCGATTCAATGGCCTTAGAAATGGGGCTACGTAATGGCGACAAAATATTATCGGTCGAAAATAAAGAAGTAAAAGATTTTTTTAAAATACCTGCTGAAATAATTCTTGAGGAAGCAAAAACAATACAGGTTATTCGTGATGGCAAAAAAATGGATGTTGAAATTCCTTATGGCTTTTCGGGTAAATTAAGTCAGCATAAATCGCCCGATTTTATAACTGTTCGTTTTCCTTATGAAGTGGAGGAGTTTGCAAAAACCTCACCGGCAAAGGATGCGGGAATGATGGTAAACGACAGGATAATCGGGTTGAATGAAAAAAACCTGGAATATTATAATGATTTCCGTACAGAAATTGTAAAACATAAAAACGAATCAGTTAATGTAACCGTTCTTCGTAATAAAGACACACTTCATCTTCCTGTGAACGTTCCGGAAGATGGGAAGATAGGTGTCCAGGCTAAAAGTATGACGAGCTATTTTGAACTTAATAAACAGGAATATAATTTTTTTCAGGCTATACCTGCAGGTACCGTGAAGGCATACGAGATGATGGAGAAATATTTAAAAAGTCTTAAACTTATTTTTTCACCGGAGACCAAAGCATACGAATCTCTTGGCGGTTTTATTTCAATAGGAAATATTTTTCCTGCAGAATGGGATTGGAGCGCTTTCTGGAATCTTACTGCATTTCTTTCCATCATGCTGGCCGTTATGAACTTGTTGCCTATTCCTGCTTTGGACGGAGGCTATGTTTTATTTTTGCTTTATGAAATAATTTTCCGCCGCAAACCCAGCGAAAAATTTATGGAGTATGCCACATATGTGGGGATGTTCTTTTTACTTGCCCTGTTAGTATTGGCGAATGGGAATGATATTATAAAATTATTTAAATAAAATCAAAAATCGCTAAAATGAATGCTAAATGAAAATTATTTTTTTAGAGAAAAATATATAGTTGTATTGAAAATTGTAAGATTAAATAAATTACCGAATATAAACTCAAAACTGTCATTTAATAGCTAAATTGCACAATCTGCAAAATAGCTCTATGCAATTTGGATTTTATGTATTTTATTTGTTGTGAAAAAATTAAACAGTTAATAAATTGTTTAAATGAATTTTCCAACAATATTTTTTAAAATCACGTCTATAAAAAAAGATGTTATGAAAATTTTTCAGAAAATATTTTTTACTGTTTTTCTTTTTATTGGAATAACGGCAAATGCACAGGACCCGCAATTTTCGCAATTTTATGCCAATCCACTTTTATTAAACCCTGCATTTGCCGGTAGTGCAGGTTGCTCAAGAATGGCTATTAATTTGCGTTCACAATGGCCTAATATTCCCGAAAATTATAAAACGGTCAGTATATCTTATGATAGCAATTTAGATTCTATTAATAGTGGATTTGGATTTAATTACATTTACGATGTTGCCGGGAACACTTTATTTACACATATGTTTAATGCTTTTTACGCTTATAATATAAGATGTTCAGAAAATTTTATAATTAAACCTGCTTTAAATTTTGGTATGGGCTTTAAAAGTATTGACGGGAGCAAGTTTACGCCCCCTGTATCGTTTTCGTCCGTTAATTATTTTAATGTTGGAGCAGGTGTTCTTCTTGCATATAAAAATTATACAGGAGGATTTGCAATTGATCATTTAAATGAACCTGACGAAGGTTTTGAAAGCAAATCAAGATTACCAATGAAATTCACAGCACATGCATCTTGTCTTTTTAATAAAAATAATAAATTAAAAATCACTCCAATTATTATTTTTCAAAAACAACTTCATTTTGAAGAATTGATATCTATGTTGCTATTCAATGTTACGAACATTAAGTTTGGCGCGGGATGTAGAACTGGATTTGAAACCCCGGATTGTTTAATTGCAATGATTGGATTTCGTAATAATATTATCAGCATTGGTTATAGTTACGATTATACTATCTCAAAACTTTCAAGTGCAAACGGAGGTTCACACGAGATATCCTGTATTTATAAATTCAATTGTAAAAACAAACCCGTTTCTTTCATAGTTATTCCTGAAAATTATTAAGAATAAATCTTACAATATATTAACCCTGTATTTATAAAAAACATTGCCAGAACAATGTTTTAATCGTCCTAAATCGATTTTCAAAAAGTAGAATTAATTTAATAAAATATTTTATTTTATGTAAAAAATTTGTTAATTTGTGATTCTAAAACCCACTATGAACAAATTTAAAAGCTATGAAAAAATTTTACTTTATTTTTACTATTGTTGCTTTTATCTTTTTTAGCAACAATGTAATATCGCAGCAAATAATTGATTACCGTAATGCTGATGATATTCTATTAAAAAAGAAAGTTGCTGAAAACCCCGATATTGTTAATAAGTATGTTATTTATGAGAAGGAATTCAAAAAATTAATTGACAATATTAAAGAAAATAAAGATGTAAGAACAGATACGCTGATTAATGGGAAAAGAATTATACCTGTTGTTTTCCACATTATTCATAAAGGCGGCGCTGAGAATATAACAAAGGCCCAGATTCTTGATGCTGTTGAAAAAATCAATATCGATTACGCGAAAATGAATGCCGATACCGCTAATACATATTCAATTTTTAAATCACGTGCAGCAGATATAAAAATAGAATTACGCTTAGCACAGATTGACCCATGGGGTAATTGTACTGAAGGTATTGACAGGGTTTATGACCCGCAAACCAATTACGGATATTTCGGAACTATGCACCAATACTGTTGGAACCCGGATAAATATATGAATATTTATGCAGTGAATTTTATTTACCCTGAGGGTATAACTTTACCTGAAGGTGCTTTCATTGGCGGTATGTCGCCATTTCCTCCAAGTAATTCTTTATCTTCTACCTTAACAGGAGGCGATACACTTGTTGATGGTGTACTTATTCGTCAGGATTGTATCGGAAGTATTGGTACAGCTGTAAGTTTAGGTGGCATGCCTTTAAATATGCTGAACAGAACATTCACTCATGAAACAGGACATTACTTTAATTTGTATCATCCTTTCCAGTCGTTGTATGCTGCACTTGGTATTAATGGTTGCGGTAATTTTATAATTACTGCCGGTGATGAGGTTTCTGATACACCACCGGTTGCTGAAGCCACACAGAATACCAGTATAAACTGTTTCACACCGGGCAGCAGGAATACCTGTTCTTCAACGGATGCTATATATGGAATTGATGCTCCTGATATGATTGAGAATTATATGGATTACCAGTTTGGATATTGTACAAACATTTTTACATTGGGTCAGCTTGAACGCATAGATGCAACATTGCAATCTGATAGAAAAAATCTTTGGTCGAAGGAAAATCTTATTGCTACAGGTGTTTTAAATGCATCACCTGCATTGTGCCCACCTATAGCTGATTTTTATGCTAACCGGTTTATGGTTTGTGCCGGTGGTGAAGTAACATTTACTGATTATTCTTATTCCGGCGCTGCACAGGATTGGCTTTGGACATTTGATGGAGGAACACCTTCTACATCTACATTACAGAATCCAACGGTTCAGT
The DNA here is from genome assembly GCA_035353855.1 of Bacteroidales bacterium. NCBI lineage: Bacteria > Pseudomonadati > Bacteroidota > Bacteroidia > Bacteroidales > Bacteroidales bacterium. The sequence goes on from DAOQAK010000012.1 coordinate 59,847, forward strand.
ATAATACTCCCGGTACTTATGATGTAAAATTGAAAGTAAGTAATGCTTCGGGAAGTGATTCATTAGTTAAAACTATTCATATTATTGTTAATGATAATTAGGCTTCTCCTGCAAATCCTTTTGTTGAAAGTTTTGAAAATACAACCCTTTCTAATGGATGGATTATTAGAAATGATACAGGCAATACCTGGCAAATTACCGATACCGCAGCATATACCGGAATAAAATCATTGCGCCTGGCAAATTTTTATAACAACAAAGCCGGAAGCTATGATGAACTTTATTCTCCTGCTTATAATGTCAGTACGATACCTGTTGGCACTATTGATCAGATGACATTTCGCTATGCATACACAGGGAAAGCCGTAGCAGCATCATTGGGAACATCGGCTGATACTGTTTACGATGCTTTGAAAATAAATTTTTCGAAAGATTGCGGAGCCACATGGACTTTGAAATTTAATAAAAGCGGTGCTGCTCTTTCAACAGCTAACCCGATTACTACAGGTTATAAACCTTCATCAACAACCGATTGGGTAGAAGAAACCATCAATTTAGCAAACATTCTTAATGGAGATAATATTCGAATGAAATTTGAGTTCCATTCAAATTCAGGGAATAACCTTTATATTGATGATATAAATATTACAACTGCTCAAACAAGTGTTGCCGATAATATTTTATTACAGGATTTACAATTTAATATTCAGCCAAACCCTGTAAGCGATAACACTATAATAAGTTTTAATTTAACAAAAAGTGAAAACGTAAAACTGAATGTGATGAATTTATTAGGACAAGAAATGATCAATGTAGCTGATGGAAATTTATCTGCCGGACAGTACAAGTATGTTGTAAACCGTGCAGATTTTGGCAATGCAGGATTTTACATTGTGAAAATAAATGTAGATGGAAATATTATTACAAAGAAAATTATAGTGAAGTAGTAAATAATATAGTTTGGTGTTTTTGAAAAAACCGGTGAGGGAACTCATCGGTTTTTTTTATGGATTCTTTTACTTTGCCAACTTATACCGATTGCATATATGTCATCGGCATAACCATTATAAAATTTAAAATATCCTTTGCACTATTTTAAATCAACAATTGGTATTATCTGATAAAATTGGTAAATACTCTCTTTTCTTTTATTGGCGGTTCAATGGAGTTTGATGTTGCTTCTTTCATTTTTAAAAGCCATGCCATGTTTTTTCCCAGCACGCTCATTATTTGTACGCCTTCATTATCCTGTGTTACCTCGCCGGGTTTTTGTCCGTGAATGATATTCCAATAACATGATGTTGCAATAATCAATTCTGCATAAGTGAGATAATGATACAAACTGTCAAGTGTTGAGGAGCCACCGCTTCTTCTTACAGCTACAACTGCTGCTGCAACTTTATGACGGAGTAAATTTCCGTTTGCTCCCGAAACATAAAACAGTCGGTCTAAAAAACACTTCATAGTGCCTGCTACACCTGAATAATAAACAGGTGAGCCGATAATGATTCCATCAACATTTTTTAATTTTTGGATGATTGGATTTACATCATCATTATCAATAGAACATTTTTCATCTTTATTGATGCCGCATTTCCCGCATGCAATACAACCATGAATAGCTTTATGTCCAATTTGAATAATTTCAAAATCGATTCCTGCTGCTTTCAATTCATTTCCAACAATTGTTATTGCATGGTATGTGTTGCCTTCATTTTTAGGACTTCCGTTTATTGCAATTACTTTCATAAAATTTTTTTAATAACTAATCTACTTGTTCACTTGTCAACTTATCAACTTGTCTACTTACTCACTATTGCTCCACTTTTTCGCGAAGCGATTTAAATCCGTTTCCAATAATTTCATTAGCATCAATTACCGACATAAATGCATTAGGGTCGATGGAATTAATGTATTCCTGCAACATTGCCAGTTCACGACGATTTACATTTGTAAAAATAACTTTTTTCTCAGTGCCTTTATACATACCTTCTCCATGCAGTAGTGTGCCTCCTCGGTCGAGGTCCTTGATAATTTTTTCGCGAAGCTCTTCGTATTTTTCAGTAACAATAAATAATGTTTTATCATAGCTTATACCTTCAAGTACTGTATCGATAACTTTTCCTGTAATAAAAATCACGATCCACGAATACAGCGGTATACGCCAATCTCCAAAGGCTATCAACCCGACAATAACAATACATGAATCGATTATTATCATGAGTTGCCCCAAAGGCATGCGTGTGTATTTTGCAATGATCATGGCTACAATATCCGAACCGCCGCTGGTTGCTTTACCTTTAAATATTAGTCCAACACCAAGCCCTACAAGTACTCCGCCAAATATGGCTGATAGTAAAACATCTTCTTTTACCAGCGGGGCTTCTCCCCAAATCATAGTCAGGGTATCAATAAAAATTGAAGCAAGCGAAAACCCTACTACTGTTTTAACTCCAAAGCGTGGCCCTAAAATTTTAATACCAATTATTGTAAGAGGTACATTTAAGATCAACCCTGTAATACCAATAGGAAATCCAAATACATGATGCAATACAATGGAAATACCAAATACTCCGCCGGGAACAATTTTATGTGGAGAAATAAAATATACATAACCGACAGCTAAGGTAAAAGCGCCAATAATAATTAAACTGTATGATAAAAACCATTTCTTTGAAAAAGGTTTATCTTTCTGAAGATATGCCATAAAAATATTTTTTTAAATTTCTGCAAATTTACATCAGCTTTTTGAATCATTTGTTTTTATAAAAAAATAAATTCTAAATTCAAATTTTTTGAATGCATTTGCGTTTGATACTTTTGTATTTTATAGTACATTTATGTTTTGATGTATATTTGGTTTGATGTATAAATTTTTCAGGATATTAATTTTAATCATTATTGTTTTTCCGCTCTTCGGGAAAGCCCAGCAATTGAGCAATTACCGGACAAAAAAAATTATTCCATCTTCGGATACATTGTTACTTGACACTTTAAGTGTTATTCCAGGTTCGTTAGAAATTCGCGACAACAAAGGAAATAAAATTGACAGCACAGATTTCAAAATTATTTTTTCGGAGTCGAAACTGGTAATAAAAAATGAAATAAGAGAAAAATTTTCAGAATTATTTATCAGCTATAAAGTTTTTCCTTACAATTTTTCAAAATCATACCAGCATAAAGATGTGAATATGCTTATCCCTGATGAAAAAGGAAATTATAACCCATTTGTATTTACATACGAAAATCAATCACTTAATATTTTTACTTTTGGTGGGCTTAATAAAAATGGAAGTATATCGCGTGGTGTATCGTTTGGCAATAGTCAGGATGTGGTTGTGAATTCAAGTTTTAATTTGCAGCTATCAGGAAAATTAAGCAGCGATATCGATATTCTTGCTGCCATTACTGATAATAATATTCCTATACAGCCCGAAGGAAACACGCAGCAATTGCAGGATTTCGACAAGGTTTATATCCAGCTTTCGCATAAGGATACAAAATTGATTGCAGGTGATTTTGAACTTTCAAAACCCGAAAGTTATTTTATGAATTTTTATAAAAAGGCACAGGGTGGAATTTTTTCATCAACTTTTGATGCCGGAAATAAAAAGAAAAAAAGTGATGATAAAATTTCTGTTTCAGTTGCTGCTGCAATTTCAAAAGGGAAATATGCAAAAAATACTTTTACCGGAACCGAGGGAAATCAAGGACCATACAAACTCAAAGGTGCCGAGAATGAAACGTATATTATTGTTTTATCGGGGACTGAAAAAGTGTATATCAATAGTGAACTGATGACACGCGGACAGGAAAATGATTATACAATAGATTACAATACTGCTGAAATAACTTTTACGGCAAAAAGATTAATAACAAAGGATAGCCGCATCAGCGTGGAGTTTGAATATTCCGATAAAAATTATTCGCGTTCACTTTTTTATTCAGGGAATGAATATTCAACTAAAAAAACAAAAGTCAGGTTGAATTATTATTCGGAGCAGGATATAAAAAATCAACCTTTACAACAGGAACTGAGTGATGAACAAAAACTCATACTTTCACAAATTGGCGATAGCCTGGATGAGGCTTTTGTTCCTTATGTCGATAGTATTGCTTATACAAACGACCAGGTGCTTTATAAAAAAATCGACAGCCTGGGTTATTCGCCTGTATATGTTTATTGCACCAATGCCGACAGTGCGCATTACCGTCTTGGTTTTTCTAATGTAGGAACAAACAAAGGAAATTATATTCAGATTCAAAGTTCGGCAAATGGAAAAGTATTTAAATGGGTAGCGCCTGTAGGTGGCATTCTTCAAGGGAATTATGAACCTGTTGTTTTGCTTGTTACCCCTAAACAAAAAAGAATGATCACATTGGCTGCCGATTATGTGATTTCAAAAAATACTAAAGCAACAGTTGAAACAGCAATGAGCAAAAATGATTTGAATCTTTTTTCTTCAGCTGATTCAAAAGATGATATAGGTTATGGAATAAAAGCAAATATTAAAAACATAATTCACTTAAATAAAAAAGACAGTGCAGGATGGAAGCTGACATCGGAATTGAATCATGAATATATTGGTAAAACTTTTTCACCTGTTGAACGCTATCGTAATATAGAGTTTGAGCGCGACTGGAATAGTACCGGGTTATCGCTGAATACCGACCAGCATGTATCATTTGTAAAATTAGGTCTTTCCGATAAAAAAGATTTTTTGATTTATAAATTTAATTCTTTTCTTGCCGGCTCCTATTATACCGGGTTACAAAATACAGTGAATGCTTCATTCGAAAGAAAAGGCTTTGTTCTTACTTTCACAGGAAGTTTATTAAGTTCGGAAGATGTTATAAATTCTACTAAATTCATAAGGCATACTTCAGGGTTTGCAAAAAAATTCAAAGGGATTACTATTGGTGTTAAAGAAGATGCCGAGGATAATAAATTTTATAAACTGCAAAGCGATACACTTCAGAAAAATAGTTTTTCTTACAATGAATACGAAGGCTATATAACCAATTCCGATACTTCAAAAAATAAATATAAAGTTTTTTATAATGTTCGTTACGATTACCTGCCACTTAATAATTCATTGTCGGCATCAACTACAGCAAAGAGTACAGGCGTTTCGTTCGACATGATGAAAAATACAAATAATCATCTTACGGTTTATAGCACGTATCGTGTTCTTACTGTTAATGACACAAACCTGGTTTCATCAAGCAACGATGAATCCCTTTTAGGAAGAGCAGAATATTATCTCAAAGCATTTAAGGGCGCATTAATTTCAAGTACATATTATGAAGTAGGTTCGGGAAAGGAAGTGAAAAAAGAATTTTCCTATGTTGAAGTTGCGCAGGGGCAGGGTGTTTACTCATGGACCGATTATAATGGAAATAATATAAAAGAACTTAATGAATTTGAAGTTGCCGCTTTTCAGGACCAGGCAAATTATATTCGTGTGTATACTCCAACCGGTGATTATATAAAAACGTTTACTAACCAATTCAGCCAGGTTCTTAATTTGAATCCTTCGTATTTCTGGACTTCTCCAAAAGGAGTAAAAAAATTCATTTCACGTTTTTCTAACCAGTCAACTTACAGCATTGATCATAAAAACACTGATAATAATGAATTCAGGGCATACAATCCTTTTGCAATGGAAATAAATGATACAGCGCTGGTATCAGAAAATTCATCGTTCCGCAATGTTTTTTATTTTAATCGCTCTTCATCAAAATTTGGATTTGATCTGAATTTTAAACAGGCACGAAATAAAATTTTACTTGTGAATGGTTTTGATACACGCACTGTTCTTGTGAAAGGAATAAATACCAAATGGAATATTTCGCGCAAATATTCACTTACATGCAAGTATGACTATGGCGAAAAAACAAATGCTTCGGAATATTTTTCAACGAGTAACTATAAAATAAATTATAATGAGACCAATCCGGCAATAACATTCCAGCCCAGTGTATCGTTTCGCCTGATGTTGAATTATACTTACACCGAAAAGAAAAATGTTGCTGGCGAAAAAGCATTTATTAATAAAACCGGAATAGAAATAAAATATAATGTAGTTTCGAAGGGAAGCCTGATTATGAAAATAAATTATATAGATATTAATTATAATAGTTCTGAAAATACTTCTGTAGCTTATGAAATTCTTGAAGGATTGAAAGACGGAAAAAATGCAACATGGAATTTAAGTTATCAACGTAATATAGCGTCGAATCTTCAGCTGAATCTTTCATATGATGGGCGAAAATCGGAAAACACAAATACCGTGCATGTAGGCAGTGTGCAATTAAGAGCTTATTTTTAATTAAATATGGTTAATCCTTCTGAATAAATTCTCAATAAATTAATATTTACGTAACATATAAAATAGCGATAAAAACTATCTTTGAATTCAAATAAATTATAATGAAGAAATCATATATTAAAACTATTGCTCTTGTTGCACATGATAATCGTAAAGCTGATATGATAGAATGGGTAGAGTGGAACTGGGAAAAGCTGATGAAACATAAACTGATATGCACAGGAACAACAGGACGATTGGTTGAAGAGGCTATTACACGAAAATTTGGAGATTATACACACGATCATCTTCAAATAGCGAAGTTAAAATCGGGGCCACTGGGCGGAGATCAGCAACTGGGGGCAAAGATTGCCGAAGGGGATATTGATCTTCTTATTTTCTTTTGGGATCCAATGCAGGCTCAGCCTCATGATGTTGACGTTAAAGCATTATTAAGGTTAGCATCGCTTTATAATATCCCTACCGCTTCCAATAGGGCAACTGCCGATTTTATTATCAGTTCGCCATTACTCGAACATGACTATTTGCCACAACTTATTGATTATTCAAAGTACATTAATAGAAAAGTTTAAAATAAAAAATTTTACTTTAACAACAGTTCGGTAATTTTTTTATTTAAGGACTAAAGTCCTTGATAATTGTGGGTTTCGTAATAGCCCCGACCTTAAGGTCGGGGCTATTAAAACTCAATAAAATTGGGCTTTAGCCCAAAAATACTAAAAAATTACCGAACTGTTGCTTTAATATTGTTTCAATAAAATCTTAACTCAAGTCGTTTATTTTTTATTGCACGAATTCATTGTAAGGTCAATGCCGATAGTACCAAAGTTTTTAATGGCTTCAATGGCTTTATCAAATTTTTCTTCAAGTATTTTTTTCTCTTCATCAGTCCATTTACTTAATACATATTTTATCTGGTGTCCTACCGGAAACTCATTACCTGCACCAACTCTAAGTCGTGCAAAGTTTTCATGACCTAAATGGTCGATGATATCCTGTAGCCCGTTATGTCCGCCGGCTCCGCCTTTTTTGCGCATACGCAATGTTCCTAAGGGTAAAGCAATATCATCAGTGATTACCAAAAGATTTTCGTCGGGAATATTTTCTTTCTGTAGCCAGTAAGCAATAGCTTTTCCGCTTAAATTCATATATGTGGAAGGTTTTATTAAAATATATGTCCTTCCTTTAAAACGGAATTCGGTTTTATCGGCATAGCGTTTCGATTCAAATGCAATTTCTAATTTTTTTGCACAAGCATCAAGCACCATAAAACCTATGTTGTGTCGTGTTTCGGAATATTCAGGGCCAATGTTGCCTAAACCAGCTATCAGGTACTTCACTTTAATTGATTCGTAAAAAAATAAATAAACTATGTTTTAATTACGGTATAAAATTAATAAATTTGTTCGGTTATAACTTATATAAAAAAAATATGCTGATAATTGGTATTGCTGGAGGTTCGGGTTCGGGAAAATCAACCGTTGTAAAACAAATCATGAAAAGATTGCCAAAAGATGAGGTTGCTGTTATTCCGCAGGATGCATATTATAAGGATAGCGGACATTTATCTCCTGAAGATCGTGCAAAGAAAAATTTTGACCATCCTTCTTCCATAGAATTTAATTTGCTGATAAAACATCTTGACCTTCTCAGGGAAGGTAAAAGCATTGATATGCCAACATATTCATACTTGTCATGCGCCCGTTTAAAGGATACTATTCCTATTCAACCCAAAGATGTGATTATTGTTGAAGGAATTTTAATTCTTACTAATCCGCGAATGCGCGAGCGGATGGATATTAAAGTGTATGTTGATGCGGATTCGGATGACCGCCTGATGCGAGTAATTCGTCGCGATATTGAAGAACGTGGACGTTCGTTTCATCAGGTTCTTGATCATTATGAAAAGTATGTTAAGCCCATGCATCTTCAATTTATTGAACCTACAAAACGTTATGCTGATATAATTATTCCGCAAGGTGGCGCCAATCATGTTGGGATAGATATTTTAACTTCGAAAATAAAAATGAGTTTGAAAAAATAATGTCAAATTATATTTTGATTTTGACATTTCCCATCATCAACGAGATATTTTCTATAATCCTTTTGGAACGGCAGCAATAAGCTTTTGAGTATATTCTGTTTTGGGATTGGAATAAATTTCATCGGAATCGCCGTACTCCTGTATCATCCCATCTTTCATAACAATCATACGGTCGGACATAAATTTCACAACCGACAAATCGTGTGAAATAAAAATATAAGTAAACCCAAATTCTCTTTTCAAATCATTCAGCAGATTCAGTACCTGCGCCTGGATTGAAACATCGAGTGCGGAAACCGATTCATCGCAAATGATAAACTCAGGTTGCAAAGCAAGAGCCCGGGCAATACAAACACGTTGCCGCTGACCTCCCGAAAATTCATGTGGATAGCGGTTGTAATGTTTTGCCGGAATATTTACTTTATCGAGAAGTGAAAAAACATTTTCTTTTCTTTCTTTATCATTACTATGTAGCGAATGAACCATCATCGGTTCCAAAATTGCGTCACCAATGGTCATTCGCGGGTTAAGCGAGGAATAAGGGTCTTGAAATATGATTTGAATATTTTTCCTGATTTTTCTTAATTCATTTTGCGATAGGGAAGCAATATCCTTTCCTTTAAATAAAACTTTTCCTTCGGTTGGTTCGATCAATCGTAAGATTGTTCTTCCCAAAGTGGTTTTCCCGCAGCCCGATTCGCCCACTAATCCAAGTGTTTCGCCGGTGTATACATCAAAGCTTACATTGTTAACGGCTTTAATATAATTTTTTGTTTTTCTGAAAATACTTTCACGAATAGGAAAATATGTTTTCAGGTTTTTTACTTCGAGTATTGGCTTTTTTGAAAATATTTTTTCGTGGTATAATTTTCTTTCTTCATTTTTTATAACAAGTGAAGAAGTAATTTCTGAAATATCTTTTATCTTTTCGCTGATGTTGCCTTCAATATCTGTTTCCATGAAATCGGCTACAACAGGGAGTTTCCGCAAACGTACATTCATTGAAGGACGGCAAGCTATAAGTCCTTTAGTATACGGGTGTTTTGGGTTACTGAAAATTTCTTTTACATTTCCCTGTTCCACGATTTTTCCTTTGTACATTACAAGAACGTTGTCGGCAATTTCAGCAATAACACCTAAATCATGAGAAATAAAAATAATACTCATATTGTGTTTCTGCTGAAGGTTTTTCATCAATTGCAGAATTGTTTTCTGAACGGTAACATCAAGTGCAGTTGTAGGCTCGTCGGCAATAAGGATTGATGGGTTGCACGACATAGCCATAGCAATCATCACACGTTGTTTTTGTCCACCTGAAAGCTCGTGAGGATAACTGTTAAAAATAGTTGATGGTCGCGGTAACTGAACTTCTTCAAATAATTGTAGCGTTTTTTCTTTTCCTTCTTTATTAGAAAGATGGAGATGTAATTTTAATACTTCAACAATTTGTTTACCGCATTTCATCACCGGGTTCAATGATGTCATAGGCTCCTGGAAGATCATTGCAATTTCTTTTCCTCGAAATGTGCGCATTTTTTTTTCAGGAATAGAGATTAAATCAGAAGGATTTTCCTGATGATATAAAATTTCACCATTACTAGTTTTTCCGTTTGGCGGAAGCAAACGCATTATGGAAAGTGAGGTAATGGATTTCCCTGAACCCGATTCGCCAACAATACCAAGTGTTTCGCCTTTATTCAGGTTGAAGGAAATATTGTCAACAGCTTTAACTATTCCTTCTTCTGAAGAAAATTCGGTACATAAATTTTTTATTTCGAGTAGTGGAAATTCCATGTAGTTTGAATATGCCTTAAAAGTACTAAAAAAGTAAGTAATATATAAATACCATTTTTTTAATAATTGAAGAATTTTAGCGATAAAAAATTTGTTGAAGTTTGGAATTTGGCTTTTCCGTCAGTCTTCGATAAACTCAGACTGACATATAAACTCAGACTGACATACTAAATAAAAACCCCCAGTTTTTGCTGAGGGTTTTTGAATTATTTTTTAACAGGATTATCCCATTCAATTTTGTAGTAATCGGGTTGTTCTTTCAATACACGTTGTATCCATTCCGAACCGTAGCCTACACCCTTAGGATGACGTCCATGATCTGCTCCATCATTTATGTATCCATCATTGTATTTTGTTACTATGTATGCATAAAGTTCTTTCCAGTGTTCTACAACATTCAAGGCATTGGTATATGAATAATCACTGAGGTATTTCACTGCAAGTGCGTGGTCTTTTTTCTCAAGTTCCTTTGCTGTTTTTTCAACAACAGGTTGCATTTCAATAAAATTATTTTCAAGTTCACTTTGTACTGCCTGGATATCTTTTATTATATAAGAGTATTTCCCGTAAGCGTAATTAGCCACAAGATTGAAAATCCATGAAGCAGAATTCCAGTCGAACTTTGTAACATCAGCAATGGCAAAAGGAGCTGGGCGTTCTTTCATACATACATATAAAGGCATATAGCAATTTGAATACGTATCATCAACCGAATACCAGAATACACCCATATCATTATCAACTTCAGACCGGGATTGTGCTACAAAGCTGAAAGCCGTTTGCTGAGTAGAAATTGGTCGTTCCCATCCATAAGCAGTAACTGTATCGCCGGGAGCTTTAAAGTAAAGATTTTTCCAGCGGTAAGGACAATTGAAAGGTCCGGCCATAAGGCCTTTTGTCATATCGAAATCGGTTCCTTCAAAATGGTCGCGCATTAATGACATCACATCTTTCACGCTAAGTTTTTTGTCAGGTTTTATAAATAAAGGATAAGGTTCGGCTGTTTTAACCCCACGCCAGTAATCAGAAGAAAAATTCTGTGAAGGCGCTGCACGACGGAATATACTCCATACTCTTCCTTCACATAAAAATAAAGCTTCAGGAGTTAAAGGACAATATACATCAACAAAACTGAATTCTTTTCCTGATTTTGAACTCCAGTAACCCATTTTTTCAGCGTAAGAAAAAATATCAGAAGCATACATACAATTATCTTTGTCTTTCACTGGTACTTCGCGAATACGTGCCTGGTTAGCATGAGCACACATATAACCATCGGGAACTTTTCGTGCAACCCAAATGGCACCTTTTTCATTTCCGGCTTTACCTATAATTTCAAATATCCATGCTTCGTTTGGGTCGGAAACCGAAATCGATTCTCCTTCGCTGGCATAACCGTATTCTTCAACTAATTTTGTCATCACTTCAATTGCTTCTCTTGCAGTCTTTGCGCGTTGAAGAGCAATGTACATCATGCTGCCGTAATCAATGATTCCTTTAGGAGCAAGCAATTCTTCACGTCCGCCAAAAGTTGTTTCACCAATAGCAACCTGGTATTCATTCATGTTGCCAATCACTTTATAAGTATGACTTACCTGTTTTATTTTTCCCAGGAATTTTCCGGTGTCCCACTCGTAAACTTCAAGAGAATCTTTATCGCCCCAGTCCTGAGCATCCATCCAATACAACGGTTCCATAAAACCTCCGGCATCGGCATTGTATGAAATCATTACTGAGCCATCAACTGATGCGCCTTTTGATACAAGAATATTTGTACATGCAAAAACAGTAGAACCTGTTAAATAAATAAACAGGAACAGAATAAAAATTTGAGATATTTTTTTCATGATATTTGATTATAATTATGAAGCAAATATATATGAAAAGTAAAATACATGCGAAAGAATTTTTTTAGAAGATAGTTATAAATTTTTAATATCCCATTCAGCAGATTACTCAATCCCTTGTTTAATGTGGCATACAGGAGTATAATCAAATAACTTTTTTATTTTTCTATTGAAGCCAGCGAATCTTTAATATCACCTTTGCGTTTGGCAACATGAACAGGTTTTATTTTTTCAAATTAAGGTTTATATCGTGAAAGAATTTCGATGAGCATATTACATAAGTCGGCATAAGACTTGTTTTTTCAGCGCAACCAACATTGTAAACATTGTTTAAAGCATTTTTAATTGAATTGTTATACCAATTAAAGGTACTTATTTTTTAATTCAATCTAATACCCCAAATTTACTGCAAAAGTATGAAATAATGCTAATAAATCAGGATTTGTATTAATAATATTAAGGTAAATTGGAGTTTCCTCAGGAAAAAAGCAGGGAAAAATCAAAACGCTTTAATAGTGT
>DAOQAK010000013.1 GCA_035353855.1 Bacteroidales bacterium
GGATAATTTTTGCTGCCAAAAATAATACTTCTCCCCATTTATTTTATGTGAGCCAATAAAACTTCTTTTAAAAAAATTAAATAGGTCTTTTATATTTAGCCAAATTTAAACATTAATATTAATTATAGAATTTTAATGGTTTCTTAATGTAATTATTACTATATTTTACTATTTTGCATTCTCGGATGCAATATTCCGTTTTGTCAGGCTTTTCATAGAATATATTTTGAATTATGAAAATAAAATTTTTTATAACAAATAAAATTTATAATGATAAACCACGAAACAACTAATAATAATTCCGTTTTTTTTGATTTACTTTTTTCATCCGAAATAAATTTTTCAGAGAAATGCCCCAATAATTTAGCAGAACTTGTTTTTAAAAAAAACGCTGAACGAAATGAAGATTCAATTATTATTATAAGTCATGATGAAAATAATTTAGTTGAAGTCTCTTTAAAACGTTTGCGGTTTATTATTTATAATCTTTTCAATGAGTTTGCAAACAAAGGAATTAAACCCGGCGACACCGTATTGCTTGGAAACATTACAGGAAATAATGAATTGTTTATTGCACTTATGTTTTCAGCTCTTGCTTCGTATGGGGTGAAAGTTTTATTGCCGATGTTCATGGAGTCGGGCGAACTTTATGAATGGATGCAGCTAACAAAAAGTAAAGTAATCATACTTCCCGAAAAAGATATTTTTTCATTGCAGGGCCATGAAAATGAAAAAAGAACTATAAAAGAAATTAAAGAAACTGCTGTATCAAAGGGAATAAATTATTATGATTTTTTTAATGATTTTAAAATAAGAGAATTTTTATATAATGATTTTTCCCAGGTAAATCCAGACGTTGCAATTATAAATGAAATCATAAAAATTACTTCACATAAAACCGAAGCATTACTTATTACAACATCGGGTTCTTCCGGAAAATCAAAATTAGTTATTTATGAACAAGGTGCATTTATAAAGAATTGTATCAGCTGGCACCAGGCTGGTTTCTATAATGAAGATAAACTTGGTGGACGTGGATTTACTCCGCTTTTCGCACATACCATGGGTGTACGAGCATTTATGAATGCATTATGGACAGGCACGCCGGTATGTTTAATAAACACCGAATGGTTTATTGAAAAACCTGAAACGGTAAGCTATCTGCTAAGGCAGATGAAACTTAATCATATAACAGGTGGCCCTGCTGTATTTAATTTAATGCTTGAGATGATGCGTCGTTACCCGGAACTGAAAATTGAAATGCAGCATTCAATAAAAACAGTTGTATTCAGCGGAGCTCCCACAAATAGCAAAACAGCTTTGGATGTTGAATCGGCATTGGGCCTTCGTATTAATAATGCTTATGGCACTACCGAAACGCAACAAGTTTTAAGTACGGTGCTTTTGGATGATACAAAGTTTAAAAAAAATAATTCTATGGGACTTTTGCTTCCGGGAGTTTCAATAGGATTAAAAGAAATTGAAGACGAAAAAAATAATTATTTAATGTATATCAAATCACCTTTCGGGATGAAGGGGATATTTAATCATGAAGATAAAAATGATGAAATTCCTTTTGGTTATTTCGATACGGGAGATATTGTAACATTGAATGAAGATAATGAATTGGTTTATGTAAAACGAAAATCACGCGATTTTTTTAAAGATGGCTTTGGTGTTAAAATCCCGTTGCCTGCAATAAATAACTATTATGCTGAATTAATAAATATTGTAAAGCACATTGAATATTTTCCGTTAAAGGATATTCCCGGTTTAACAGCTTTGATTTTTATAAAAGATGAAAAGGTAAAAGAAGGTGCCGTTATTGAAAACCGCATTATTAAAGAGTATTCGGGTTTTATTTCAAAAATCAATGATAATTTATTTTCCTTACTCGAACCTTTTGAAAGCAGGCATCGCACCATTAAAAGATTTGCTTTGATAAATGAAACTGTTCCCACAACAGGCAAAGGTACCGTGTCGCAGTATAAAATACAAACCAAATACAAAGAAATAATTGATAAACTTGTTGATGTTTTGAGTTGGGATGAAGCCATTGAAAATGTAATTAACAGAACAGATTTCAATAATTCTTTTACGTATTATAATAATCCTCACATTGGCGGAATGCTTGAAGCGCTTGCTGCTGATTATACGTATCACCGGTCGAAAAAAGACAGCCTCTTTACATTCATAAAAGGTAAAGAAACCGAAGTGCTTGATATGACTGGCGGTTATGGCACAAACCTTTTAGGTCACAACAACGATGAAATTAAAAATGTTGCCAATGACTTTTTAAATAGTGATGAAATTGCAATATCCGACCAGGGAAGCATTCAAAAATATATTGGAGCATTAGCAGAAAAATTAAATGCATTAACAAGCGAAGCAACAGGAAGCGACTATACGGTATTATTTGGTTCAACCGGTACCGAAGCTGTAGAAATAGCTATTCATCATGCATTTTTTGAATGGATAAATAATATTGAAGATTTAAAACGACAGCAATATCAGAAATATGGAGGATTTCCGGATTCACTTGTTGAAGAAGTGTGGCAGTCGAATTTAAAAGTTATAGATAAAACACGGGTTCATATCATTGCATTGAAGAATGCTTTCCACGGTCATACTGTGGGCTCCCGTGGAATGTTGGGCAATAACAAAAAGCGAAATAAGTTTAAAAATATTCTTGGAATTTCAGCTGTATTTATTGATGAACGTTCTGAAAATTGGAAAACCGAATTAGAAAAAAAACTTGAAAATTGTAAATTATGTTTGGAAAAAGTAGTTCCTTCTGATAAAGGTTTTGTCAAACAAAAATTTTACATAAGCACTGTAATTGCTGCTATTGCAGAACCAATAGTTGGAGAAGGCGGAATACATATTACCAATACGGATTTCCTGGATTTTCTTTCTGGTTTTGATTTTCCATTAATAATGGATGAAATTCAGTGTGGGTTAGGGCGTGCAGGAACTTTTCTTGCATCGCAGGGACATAAAGCATCATACTATCTTTTTGCAAAATCACTTGGAGGAAATATTGAAAAAATTTCTTGCATACTAATTGACAGAAAAAGATATAAAAAAGATTTTGCAGAATATTATTCTTCTACTTTTTCAAATGGAGGTTTGGCAGCTAAAGTTGCATTAAAAACTCTTAAAATAATAAAGAATGATAATGTTCCGGAAAGAGCGAAAACACAAGGCGAAAAAATAGTTAACGAACTAAAAAAAATACAAGATGAATTTCCAAAAGTAATTGAAGAAATTAGCGGTAGAGGCCTGATGCTTGGAATCAGGTTTTGTGATTTTTCAAATGATGAAAATTTTCTGTTGAGAATTTTATACAATCAAAAAAAATTAGGTCTGCTGTTATCTGCATATTTACTGAAGTGTCACGATATTCGTATACTTCCAACATTATCTGCACCCAACACATTAAGGATAGAACCATCGTGTTATATTGACGATAACGAAATTGCAAAATTTATAAAAAGTATAGAAACTTTATGTGAAATAATTAATAACAGGAATCTTTATGAGCTTTTAAAACCATTGATGGATGGAGATATGTTTGAAGACAATAAAGGGAAAATGCCTGAGTCTGGATTTTTATATACCGCAATTGATAAGCCCAAAAAGAATGCAGTGAAAGTCGCTATTGTCGCGCATTTTGTTTATCCCGTTAATGAACTTCGTTGCCTTGAAAAAGATTTATGCAAAGCATCAGATACTGGATTAAGAATTTTATTCAACCGTGTTCAGACATTAATGGAAATGGAACCTTTTTTAATATTTTCCAAAAATCTTTTCAACGGTAAAATTCATTTTAGCTTTATTGCAATACCCATTGATACCTGCGAATTAGAAAGACTTAACCGACAGAAAAAAACAAAAACCATTGTCGCTAAAATTCAAAAGGCTGTTGATATGGCGGGCAACATGGGTGCAAAAGTTGTAAGCCTTGGCGCCTATACTTCCATTGTAAGCAATAATGGACTTGCTCTTGTAGAGCCAAAAAAAACAAGGATTGTAACAGGAAACACATTAACAGCAGCGTCCTGTGTGAAAAAGATTTTACAGGAAATTTCCTTTAATAAATATTTTGAAAAAAATAAAATACTCGCTATTGTTGGAGCTGCAGGCAATATCGGGTCTGTGATAGCGGAATCATTATTGCGTTCGGATATTGCTTTTGATAAAGTTTATTTAATAGGAAGAAGCAAGAGCAAACTTGAAAAAGTATTAATGAATTTTTGTGAAGATACTTTTATTCGTAGTACTGAAAATATAGAAATAGCTACGGATTTAACCCCATTATCAAATTGTAATATTATTATTGCAGCCACCAACACTAATGACCCAATAATTTTTCCTCATCATTTAAATAATGAAAATGCAGTAATCATTTCGGATATGTCAACACCGAAGGCTGTTTCAGATGAAGTATATTTGATGAAGAATATTATTGCGCTTCAACATGCATCGTATATAAAATTGCCCGGGGATAATGATTTTATCATCAGTTCGCATACACCCAAAGGAGCCGTATTTTGTTGTGCAGCGGAAGCAATATTATGCGGACTTAGTCATTATAGGCAATCGTTAAAAGGAAAATTGAGTGTTAAAGAAATTGAAAAAATAATTTCGCTTATGAATGAATATAAATTACTGGAACAAAAAGAAAATTAATAAATGGACCATTTATTTGATTTTGGAATTTCGCAGGAAGATGCAATTACTGAGTTTAAAGCATTATCGCTTAAAGATAATGACAGGGTGTTATGTATTGCAAGCTCTGGTGATATTCCGTTAAATTTATTGTCGTTGGCGAATGTGAAAATTAATGCTGTTGATATTTCTCCCAACCAGATTTTCTTAACCAAATTAAAATTAAAATCAGTTCTAAACCTTGAACCATCTGAAGCAGCTGGTTTGATAGGGCTTACATCATTACCAGAAGAAAAAAGAATTTTGTTTTTTAATAAGGTGAAAGAAATAATGGATGAAGATGAAAAAAAATTCTGGGGAGAAAATATAACAGCTATTTTAAAAGGTCCTGTTAATGTAGCACGTTTCGAAAAATATATTTCAAAATACAATCAACTGGCATTATCAGTTATTGGTAAAAGAAAATTATTACATCTTTTTACTATTGATAATATTGATGAGCAGTGTGAATATTTTGATAAAAAAATAAGTTCTGTTTTAATTAAGTTTTTATTTAAAGTAGCATTTCATCCACGGCTATATAAGAATAAAGGAATCTCTTCCGATGGGTTTAAAAACAGCGGAGAGCGAAACATTGCTGATTTTTTTTATAACAAGTTCAGGGATTTTTGTACATCGACAATTTCAAGAAAAAATTATTTTTTACAATTTACTTTTTTTAATAAGATATTATTTCCTGAAGCTTTTCCCGAATACTTATCAGCTAAAGGAGTTGAAGCAATAAGAAAAAATGTCGAAAATTTATGCCTGAATCAAATTGATTATTTTGATGTTTTGAAAAATTGCGAGAGAGCAGAGTTCAATAAATTCCATGTTTCGAATATTGGCGACTGGGTAAGTAAAGAAGATTTTTCAAGTTTACTATATTTAATAAAAAATAAAGCCGGGGCTTCGGGAAATATCAGTTGTCGCTATATTCATTATAAACACGCCATTCCAGATGATCTAAAGAATTATTTAAATCCCGATTATTCACTTGGCGAACAGCTTATGAAAACTGACAGGTATCCATTTTATACTTTAATTCCAATAAGCATTATCAATGCAGTTTAAAATTTAAAAAGTAGAAATGGAAAATACATCAGGCATATATTCTTTTAAAGAAATCGGGAATGAATATAATCGCGAAATGCTTGAATTATTGCACCAATCGCCGATAGAAGCCAAAAATTTCAGCATTTGTTTTGACAGGGAACCTGATATTTTTAAAATGGCTAACTTAAAATATCATCCCGCTGAATATACCGGTTTTTTTAAAGGTTCTAAACTTATAGGTTTTGCATTGATTGGTTATTATAATGCTTATGTAAATGGGAAACCTCAGAAAGTTTTTCATTTTTCAAACTTTTTTATTCAAAAAGATGAAAGAAAAAAATTTGTGTTTTTCAAAGCGTTTAAAGTTATTTATAAAAATGTATTTGATAATTCCGATTTGGGATATGCTGTTGTTCTGCAAGGAAATAAAAATGCGGAATCGCTTATTGGACGCGAGAATACAGGAAATACAAATTATCCTTATTCATCTATAATAAATACTTTAGATGCCAGAAGCATTATGATTATGTTTAGAAAAAAGACAGATACAGCATTTCATGTTCGTAAAGCCACAACTGCCGATATAGATAGCATTGTAGAATTATTACAAAAAGAATTTTCAGAAAGAATTTTTGCTCCGTATGTAGATAAACAGGTTTTTCAGGATAATTTATTATCACGTCCGGATTTTGGAATAGAAAATTATTATGTTGCAGAAAAAGATGATATTATTCATGGTGTTTGTGCTGCTTGGGATTGCGGCTCATTCAAACAAAGCAGGATAATAAAATATAACAGTCGGTTTAAAGTCATTAAAAATATTTATTCAATCATGGCAGCACTTTTTGGATTTACTTCATTACCAAAAACTAGTGAAGCATTTAAAGAAGTTCATATTACCGATTATGCCGTAAATGAAAGAAACCCTAAAATTATGAAAGCATTACTGTGTAAGGTTTACAACGATTACAGGGATTTAAAATACAATACTATAATTTTTGGGAGTTATAAAAATGATGAATTGCTGAAGTCGGTAAAAGGATTTATTAATCAATCGGTGTTGTCAAATATTATTGCAATATCAAAGAATAAAAATTCTTTTGATGAAAAAAATATTGTTGCTGAAAAACCTTATATTGATATTGCGTTGTTATAGTTGGAAAATATAAAGTTGAAAATAATAGTAGAGGCGCGGGCTTTGCCCGCGCCTCTACTATTTAGACTTTCCAAGTTTTAAAACTTGGAAAGTCTTTTTTTCTTAATTCGAATCATCATGTGTACAGAAATACTCAATGGTTTTTTCTGCGCAGGTATTGCAATATCCTAATTTTTTCACCATCGTATCAACCATACGGTTGTAAAGTTTCTGGTTTTCTTCGTTGGTGCGGTTTGATAAAGCTCCTACCAGGCTGCCTGCTCCGGCAATATCCGATTTTAAACGAACATCAGTAACCGCTTTTACAAGATCATTATTATCCATGAAATTGTAAGTAGGGTCTTTTATCATTTTTTGTCCGTATATTTTTGTGATGGTTGTTCTGAAGCTTTGTTTTTGTTCGTCATTCTTTAAACCTAAACGTTCTTCAACGCTGTTGATGAATGTTTCATCAATTTTCAGCGGGACAAGTTTTCCGGTTTGAGGGTCCTGGTATGTCCATATTTTATCGGGACCAAGATTTTTTGCATCAACACCGATGATCATATTTACATAACTCATCACATCTTTTTCAACGGCATTAGGCTCATCCATGTATGCATTAAAAATTGTTGTCATCACATTTTTGCGATAAAGTTCTTTAGCAATTTTCAGATCGTTGAAATATTTTGTGCGATCATTAGGTTCCTGAACGTAGTCGAGAATAACGGTTTCCATTGATTTGAAAACATCACCGGCGTACATACATTTGCCTTCCTGAGTTTCGCTGCGCTCCAGAAGAACCTGAAGTGCACGGCCAAGATTACGATGCCCTAAACCTTTTTGTCCGAAACGTTTTGTAATATCGGGGTCGTTATTCAAATCGCTTATGACTTCACTGAGTGTTTTAATACTTTTTTCACCGGCAACATCGCCTGCAGAAAGTTTCATCATTTCAACCGGGGTCAGTTTATCGTTTGCCGGCATACGTGTAAGTACTACAGCCACGCTTATTGCATAATTTAAATTCGGGTCGATGTGAAGTTTTTCGTTAGAGAAAGTTGTTTTATCGCGATTGCCAATTGCATAAAAAGTAAGCTCCTGCTGCAATCGGTAATTGGTGTTATGCGACATATACGTAAGACGGCAACGGTCTACAATCGGCGCCTGTTCTTTTTCTTCGAGGAAACGTGCAAACTCGGAATTGTTGCTGGTAGCCACAATCAGCGTATCGAGAGGCCATTTGTAACCTTCGATTTCAATTGTACGATTTTGAATTACTCCAAGATAAACCTGAACTAGGTCGCGTTTGTTTTTGAAAATCTCATCAGCAAAATGAATTCCGCCTCCGGCTACTCTTGCAAGGGCACCACGACGTAACTCAAAACGGTAAGGATGATCGGTTTCGGAAATATGTAACAAACGGGTGATTGATTCTTCACCAATCAGATCGGTAGCCGAAGAAGTGATTTTATCTTTGGCTGCATATTTCCCTGTTATGGTACCACGTGACTCACTTACAGGAACAGAAACAATTTCAATAAAATCTTTTATTTTTTCAATATCACCGTTACAATAATTTTTAATCTGGTTCAAAATATAATATGAGCATGAACCCAGCGGACGATAGTTTTTATAAAGTTCTTCGAGTTGTTTATCGCGAAACCCGTTATCCGATAAAAATTTAATATTATCCTCTTTGGCTTCATAAAGATTCATTGCAAGAATCATAGGATCTTCATAAGTCTGCGATTCTATTTGCATGATTTTACCGTATCCGCCAATTTTATCAAGGTTGTTGAATTTAAATGTAAAACGGCGATTTTCGGGTAGTGATACATAATTCCTGTAAAGTGTACTTAAATGGTCAACGAAAAAAGTTTTTCCATTACCGGGTTCACCTATAAGAATAAAAGCCATTTCCTTTGAAGAACCGCCTTCAGCAGCATCTTTAACAAACGAAACAAAACTGTTTATTTCATCATACATTCCAATGATATGTTTCGGACCATGACGAAAAACTTTAAAGTCGTAAGTATAACGACCGTTTACTGTAACACGCTCCAGTTTCTTGTTGTCGCCAAGAATCATGCGGGTTATGGTTTGGTAAACATTTTCGAAACGCCTGTTTCCAAGCAGTACGTTTTTAATGTGAAAGTCCAGAGATTTTGTATTATCTTTTTGGGTAATGGTTTTTGTAGTTGCCATTATTTTATTTTTTAGGAATTATTTCAGACTGTAAATATAAGTAAACAAATGTAAATTTTTATAAAAATTAAAAAGAGATTTTTTAATAAAAGTAATTAATAAAAATTGAAAAAATATTAACATCTGAATCTTCAAGTCTGATGCCTGATTAATAGAATTCAATAATGAGGTTGTCTAAAAAGCCTCTGTGTAACTCTATTTACTCAGTGTGCTCTGTGTTTAAATTTTTAAAATATTCTAACACAGAGACCACAGAGTTTTAAAATATGAGTAACACAGAGAAAATTCATATTAAAAAACTTTTGAGACAAGCTCGAAAGGTAATTGTTTTTAACTATTTTGCTTTATAAAGATTATTTTCGGGGTTTGCATCTACAAGATAAGCATCACCTAATTCCACTCTAATAATTTTTTTCTTACCGGGAATACTAAATGTATATGTTTTATTATTTTTCCATATCAAAGCGCTTTTACTTATTGTCTCTGATGTTGAATCGGCATACATTATTTTAATAACAGCTGGAATCGGCATACCACCTGTGTTTTCAATGGTAATTGAATTATTACTGGGATTTTGAACAACTTCTTTTATTGAAATATCTGGTTCTGTAAATTCAAAATACCAGGGTTTCCAAAACCATGAGAGATCTTCTTTTGCAAGCGTATTCATATAAAAGAAAAAATCATAAGGCGTGGGATGCTTATCTTGCCATGTTTCCATAAAAAGTTTTAATGGATTGTTGATACCTTTTTCTTTCATTACTTGTATGAGATAATATAATGCATTCACTGACTTTGCATAGGAAGTAGCAAAATTATAATCTGAATTTAATGATGAAGATGGTGTAATCAGGGGAACATTAAAACGTGAAGTAGCAAGATATTTATAAATTTCAATTGTGTTCAGATATTCGTTTTCATAACGCTTTACTCCTTTATTCTCCAAAGCCATTTCACCAAAAAGTTTTACAAAACCTTCATCCATCCAGGCATATTCTCTTTCATTGGTCATTAGGTAGAAAGGCAGATACCCGTGAGCTATTTCGTGTGCCGTGATTTCATAAATATAATTTTCATTAGCGTTATCGCAGTTGTTTGCCATCATCGGAAACTCAACAGCAAGTTGTTTGTGTCCGTTGAAAGTAAAGTGTTTATCATACGGATAAGGAATTCCCGGGAAAGAATCGGAAAGGAATTCAATGGATTTTTTTGCATAATTAATAACATTTTTAAACTGCAATGCTGTTGGCGGATAAATGGAATTTACCCAAACTGTTTTATTGTTTTTTGAATCGGAAACCGCTGTGGTTGCATCCCACAGATAATAACTACTGGTTGCCCATGCGAAATCGGGAACATTTTTGGCGTTGTATTTCCAAACAATATCTCCAGTGCCTTTTGTAATTTTTTGTTTGTAATCTTCTGGTGTGATAATTTTTATTACTTCTTTACTTTTCTTTGATGCTTCAATTTTTTTGTAAATGCTTTCGTTGAATATTTCGGAAGCATTTAATAAATCACCTGTTGCCCAAACAATATAATTTGATGGTAATGTCAATTCCACTTTATAATTTGCAAGATCATTGTATGTTTCCTGTTCACCGGTATAACTTTCGGTGTCCCATCCGGCATAGTCATCATATACGGCCATCTGCGGATACCAGTAGCCAATGAACATTGCCGAATCGGTTAATGCTCCTGTTCGAAAGCCATTTGAAACTATAGCATAATCCCACGAAATGTTGAGTTTTATTGAACTTCCCGGAAGAAGGTATTTGCCGGGTTGCAGCCGTACTGCTAAATTTGTACCGAAACGTATGGCCTGTTTCCTGTCATTCAAATTCCATGAAACGTCATTTACATTTAATGATGAAATATTCACTCCATCCGATAATTGATCGGCAGTAATTTTCAAATCGCGTGGCGATTCTTTTTTGTAAATATCCTGAAGGATTTTTACAATAAGAATGCTGATTGTATCTGGGCTATTATTGTAATAAGTCAGCTTTTCGCTTCCTTTAAGTTTTTTTGTAGCAGGATCAAGCGATGCTTTAATGTTATATTCGGAGCGGTTTGACCAATATTTTGAACCCGGCTTTCCATCGTATGAGCGAGTACCTTTTTCGTAAGCTTTTTTATATACTGATGGAAGATAAAGAGAGTTATTCTGTGAAAATATTTGCAAACTCCCAAACATGATACAAAGAGCTATAATTTTTTTCATGTGTTTAATTTTGTACAAATTTAACTTCAGGAAATAGTCTTTATAAAATGAAATATACAAACAAGCATTTCACTTAAACCAAAAGGATATTTTATTCCGTAAGCTCAGTTCAAAAATTTTTAAGGTTTTATAGAAATAGATTTATTTTAAAAAAGGTCGTATTCATGTAATTATATTGTTAAATATTTAATTAAAATGCTCGATTTACTTTCAAAAAGTGTATATATTTATTATATTTGCATAATTATATTCTATGTGTATTTTATAGAATAAAAAACATTGAGTATGAAAAAAGTAGTATCATTAATCGGAATTCTTTTAATAAGTTGTTCCGGTTTAATTTTTGGACAGTCGGCGTTAGATCAGCTAAATAGTGTTAACAACAATGGTTTTCAAGGTGAAGGTGGTAGTGGAAGCACGTATAATGTTCCTACAGTATCATCTCCGCAATGTGTTAATTGTCCTTCTACAACTACAAGTTCGAGCTCAAGCTCATCATACAGTAGTGGACTTACAACAAATCAAGCGGCACAGTTGTTTATATTTCAATCATTGTTGAATGCCGCTTTTTCAAGTAATAGTGAGGCAGAAGCAAAAGCAAAAGCAGAGGCTGAAGCAAAGGCAAAAGCAGAGGCTGAAGCAAAGGCAAAAGCAGAAGCCGAAGCAAAGGCAAAGGCTGAGGCAGAAGCAAAAGCTAAGTACGACAAACTGATGCAGCAGTATCAATCGTTGCCAGGCTCAACAGGAACTGATTTAAAGCCAATGTCGCTATCTTCAGATACATACACAAACTTTTTTGGAACAGGAAATGGTGATGCAAATATTGTTGATTTAACTGAAGCTAGCGAAAATCCTGCCGTTCAATCGTTAAAAGTTGAGAATAATTATAATGTAAAACTTGCTTCCGAAGTTCCTCCAATGCCTGATGGAATTCGTGAGATAAATAACGGAAATAATGTGGATCAAACCATTGAAAAAGCCAGAGGGATAACAGTAGAAATTGTAAGCTTATTACCTCCCGGACTTAATTATGCAACTATTGCTGCTGTTGATGCAGTAGCTGCTGATGTCACTGTAGTGCATGATTGCTTTTTCCTAAATCCACCAAACTGTCCTTCTTCATCAAGAGTAGCCGGGAAAATTACTGAAAATATATTGGTAGATGTTGGCTCAGCTGCTGCCGGAGACCTTGCCGGAAAATACTTTGGGAAAATAAGTAAAGGATACGAATATGCAAATAAGTTTAACGAGACTTCAGTAAAGGAAGTTTTAAAAAGTTCCGGAGATGATATTCTGAAATATAAAAATTGGAATTTAAGTCAAACGTGGAATACAATGCTAAAAAAACAATCTTCCAGAGATGATTTGGTTTTATCAATAGGAGGTTCAGTTTCCGGTAAAGGAGTTGATTTGTATAATGAAGTTTATGACCAGAAAAAACCTTTTAATGCCTGGGAATGGTAACCTTTTAAATTGATTAATGAGAACTTTCTACAAAACAATAATAACTTCTTGTTTTATTCTTTGGGTGCTTGCTGCACAAAGTTTGACAATAAAAAACGACTCACTGCATTATGAGGTTTTGATGAATAGCAAGATGCTTCAGGATATAAACCTTAATGTAAATTTTGTTAATTCCATTGATGTTACAACAGATAGTCTTATTTTACTTTCATCTTCAAATCAATTTTATGTTTTAGGATGGGGAGGAATGATTCCTTTAGGTGAAAGAATATTTGGCAGTATTAGTAGCTTTAACTTGACTCCGGATAAATTTCTGATGGTGATAAGTGAAAACTATATTTGTAAAATTGACTCTACAGGAACACTTATCAGACAAATCAAATTACCAAATTACGGAATGGGATTAAGTCCTGGAAAAAATGTGATGTTTGTTTTTGACCGCGAGAAAAATCTACAAAAAAATTCAGTTTATTTAATTGTCCGTGGAGGCAAATATGCCAAGTTGTTTGATGTAACAACACCTGTTAATTCAGTGTTTGATATGAAAGATTCGCTTTTGTTTGCTTCAAAAAACGGGTTATTCAGTTTCGATTATCAAAGCAAAGAAGTAAAAACAATAGCATACATTAATCAGGGAAGAGAAATAAAATCGGTTACGGCCGATACTTCAACAAAGCAAATTTTCTTTTCAACTGATAGTGTTGTATATGCATTAGAAAATTCAAAACCAGTAATTTTAACCAATAAGTTTGGTGGCATACTGAAATTTTATAGCGGAGGATTAATAGTATTTAATCCAACACAAAAATTTTTAATCAGAATTTTGGGACTTGAAAATACTTTGGCTCCGATAACAAAAAAGAGTATTGTTAAAAAGAAATCAGATGTGCTCCTTACCAACGAATCAATAATTAAAATGGTGAATGATAAAATTCCTGAAGAACAAATTATAAAAGCAATAAATAACTCCAATGCTAATTTTAAATTAGATGTAAACTCAGTAATAAATTTATCAAAACAAAATGTTTCATCAGCAGTAATAGAAGCAATGGGAAAAGCAATGGATAATAATTAGAATGAAATTCCAAAGTGTTGTTTATTTTGAAAAAAGAAAAATAGTATTTTTAAATCAAAAATTAAAACCGCTTAAATAATGAAAAATCAAAAGAAATTATTAAATGTATTTATCTGTTCAATAAGTATTTTGTTTTTATTTTTCTTTTTTACATCAAACAAAGTAAATGCTCAAAATTATATGAAGCTATGTGAATCAGGTATATCTAATGAAAATACCGGTAACCTTGATGAAGCAATAGCAAAATACTCAAGCGCTATAACTTTAAAACCTGCAACCTGGAATGCATACAGCTATCGCGCAAAAGTATATTACCGCAAAGGAAAATATGATAATGCAATAGTTGATATTTCAAAAGCCATAGAGCTTTCACCAAAAAAACTTTTTTTATATCATGTAAGAGCCAACTGTTACCTGGCAAAAAAAGAATATGTAAAAGCAATTGCCGATTACAACATGGTATTACTAAAACCTAAAAACAGCGACCCTCAGTTGTTTAAAATTTATTTATACCGTGGTGAAGCATATTATAAAAATAAACAATACCAGGAAGCAATTAATGATTTTACCCAATCATTAAAAACCGCAGCTAAGCAAAATGTTACTCTAACAACCGCTTATAATTACAGGGCTTTATGTTATTATGAAATGGGCAGATATGTTGAAGCTATTTCTGATTTTGATGTTTTATTGAATAACGATGCACAAAATACAATTGCTATTTTCTACCAGGGCCTTTGTTATTATAAAACAGGCGAAACGGCAAAAGCCAAAGAAAATGCGTTGAAAATTATTGAACTCGACCCATCGAAAGAAGTTTATTTTTCAGGCGATAAAATGCTTGATATTTATGATTTGGAAATGAGAAGAAAAATGGTAAAGCAGTCAATTGATGATGCAAAAAAAGCAATGAACGATTATAAGTCGAGTACTTCAAAAACAGTTGCTGCAATCAAACTGGCTGAAGCTTTTGCAAAACTTGATAAAGCGTGGTTCTATTCTTCAAAAATTGAAAAAGAAGATAAAGATTTAAATGATACCATACTCAGCCGCATTTCAGTTGTGTATTCCCTGATGAAAGAAAAACCTGAACTATCTGAATTAGCAAGAAAATATATGGTTCAGGCAAATACGGCAACAGAAAATAAAAACTATAATGATGCTTTAAAATTATTCAATAAAGCAATATCTATTGCACCTTATTATCCTCTGGCATATTATAACCGTTCTTTGGTGAAAGAGCTTTTAGAAAAATATGATGATGCAATTATCGATATGAAAAAATATATTGAATTGTATCCCGATGCTTCAAACATCAGAAGTGCCCAGGATAAAATATATGAATGGGAAGGAAATGTTAAGAATAATAAGAAGTACGTTTTCTCATCAGCTGATGGAAATATTTTTGCAGTTAGTAATACTGAAGCCACTATGAATAGTTCTGCTATAGATATTGAAAATGTTGTTGGAAATAAAATAGAAACAGAAAATAAAGCAACACAAGGGTTTTTCATAGGTTATGGATTTAGCACACCAAGAAAAAATTATGGCCTTGTTCCCGGTGTTGCCTTATCTTCAATTGCAATGCAGGACACATCGTCATGGAAGTCCGCAATATTCGATAATGGTAAATTAGGTGCTTCATCAGGTTGGTATGTTGAAGCAGGTATAGGTCTTGATATGGAACAAAAAGCAAAAGTCAGGTTTCACTATAATCCTTTTGTTTTTAGTCTTTCAAAAAATAAATTGGATTGGAGTTCACGGAAAGATTCACTCTTTAAGTCAGGAACCGATTCTTCAAAATCTTATTTTAAAATTGAATTAGCGCAGCGTTACGGAATAAGTTATGCTCCCATTCCAAAACTTGTTTTTGCGTTTTATTACCGAATTGGCATGACACTTCCTGTTACCAATTATAAAATAAGTTATCAAAGCGAACCCACTTCAGAATATTTTAAACTGACAAGCGAAAACAAAGCTGCATTTATCCCTTTTTCGCATTCGCTTGGATTTTCCGTATCCTACTCGTTCTTCACATTTTCTTACGAATCGTATTTTCTGAAAGAACGCTATATGTTTACGGCAAAATATCACGGAGCCTTACCAACTGATACGGAACAGGAAGTTACATTTAACGGGAAAGTCCCTATGCGAACTAACAGGATTGGTCTTTCAATTCATTTTTAGTGAAAAACTAAAAAACTTTCAAAATCTTGTAAATAAGATTCAATTTTCAAAATCTAATTTGGATTTGTATTAATGTTGTTTAATTTTGAAAAAAAATTGTATGAGAACATTAAAAATTTTATTAATATTTGCTTTAGTTATCGGGTTATTTAGTTTCAATTATGCAAATGATAAGGGCAAATGTAAAAAGAAAAGAAAGTTAACTATTACCGGACAAGTTATAAAATACACAAAATGTAAAAGCGAATACGATTCGGGTTACACACCTGTAATTACGCCTGATAGTTTATCATGCATAGATTATGCTTATGATGAATCGAATAAAAAACTTTCAATTAAGCATATCAATGCAGGATTTAATTGTTGTCCCGATAGTTTGTATTGTAATGTATCTGCAAGTAAAGATACTATTATTATTCAGGAGTTTCAAAAGAAAAATGGCTGCAAGTGCAATTGCTTATACGATCTGGATATTGTATTAAACGGAGTTCAGGCAGAAAAATATATCATTAAATTTGTTGAGCCATTTGCTAATGACCAGGAAAAACTAATGTTTAAGTTAGATTTGACCAAAGAAAATCAAGGTTTATTTACAGCGATAAGGAAAAAATATCCATGGGGTAGAAGTGCAAATCAATAAGAAGTTTTAATACCTTCTCAATTCCTTTATTCTTTCATCAGAAATATAATCATCGTAGTTCATTAGTTTGTCAATATTTCCTTTGGGTGTGAATTCAATGACCCGGTTACAAACAGTTTGAATGAATTCATGATCGTGCGATGACATAAGCAAATTCCCTTTAAATTTCATAAGCGTATTATTGAATGCCTGTATAGATTCAAGGTCCAGATGATTGGTTGGTGTATCGAGAATCATCACATTGGCGTTGCGTGTCATCATGCGGGCAATCATGCAGCGGACTTTTTCTCCACCCGAAAGCACATTGGCTTTCTTGTATACTTCTTCTCCGGAAAAAAGCATTTTCCCCAGATAACCTCTAAGATATATTTCGGTTGTATCTTCTGAAAACTGGCTGAGCCAGTCAATCAGCGTTATTTCTTTTTGAAACCAGTTTTCATATTCCAAAGGCAGATAAGCTTTCGTAATGGTCTGGCCCCATTCATAACTGCCACTATCCGGTTCCATATGTCCTTTTATGATTTCAAAGAAAGTGGTGATAGCGCGTGTATCTTTTGAAAGGAAAATAATCTTATCATCTTTCTGCATCATAAAGCTTAAGTTTTTAAACATTACTTTTCCTTCGATACTTTTTGAAAGATTTTTTACTTCAAGAATGTTATTGCCGGGCTCACGTCCCGGAGTGAAAACGATGCCGGGATATTTTCTGGTAGAGGGTTGAATCTCCTCATAATTCAATTTCTCGATCATTTTTTTGCGACTCGTCGTTTGCTTCGATTTCGATGCGTTGGCGCTGAATCGTGCAATGAATGCTTTCAGCTCTTTTATTTTTTCGTCGGTCTTTTTATTTAGCGTTTGCTGCTGCCTTAATGCAAGCTGACTTGATTCATACCAGAAACTATAATTCCCCGAGAACATTTTTATTTTATTGAAATCAATATCCACAATATGGGTGCATATTGAATCCAGGAAGTGCCTGTCGTGCGAAACCACCAATACCGTGTTCTCAAAATTTGCAAGATAATTTTCAAGCCAGTTAACGGTATCTAGATCTAAATCATTAGTAGGTTCATCAAGTAACAGGTTATCCGGTTTTCCAAACAACGCTTGTGCTAAAAGAACTTTAACTTTTTCTTTACCGTTAAGCTCCTTCATTAACTTCTGATGATCTTCTTGTTTAATGCCCAGTTCATTTAAAAGGCTGGCAGCGTTGCTTTCGGCGTTCCAACCATCCATTCTGGCAAATTGTTCTTCCAGCTCGGCAACTCTTAATCCATCAGCATCTGAAAAATCAGGCTTGGCATAAAGCATATCTTTTTCAGAAGAAATTTTTAATAATTCATGATGACCCATAAGCACTGTTTCAAGAACAGTGTGTTCCTCGAATTCAAAGTGGTTTTGTTTAAGCACCGATAATCGTTCTCCTTTTCCAAACGACACATTCCCTTTAGTACTGGGAACTTCGCCATGAAGCATTTTCATAAAAGTTGTTTTGCCGGCACCATTTGCTCCAATAATGCCATAACAATTCCCGGCAGTGAATTTCATGTTTACATCCTGAAATAAAATGCGTTTTCCAAATTGAATACTGAGGTCTGATACTGTAATCATTAATTTTTTATTAGGTAATATTAAAAGTATGAAGTGCTCATTAAAAGCCTGCAAAGGTATGTAAATATTGGGAATGCCGCACTATAACAGCAATATATATTTTGGGAAAGCTTGCTATAGTGAGTTAATCTGTTAGTTTATATGCTGTGTATTTTAAATTTTTGAGTGAATAATAAAACGGAAATATTTTTTATATACTTTTCTTCTTGATAAGAAAAGTAACAAAAGAATCAAGGCGAATCGTTCGCCGCGGCGAACTCCTTTGCTCTCTGCAAAATTGCTGAATTCTATACAAAGTGAGTGAACTTCTTTGTAAGAATTCTACGCAATTTTTCATTCACAACCAACCCAATCCTCGCCGATTCGCCGGGCTTACACACTTTTTATTATACAGGAACTGTTTAGTAAACAATATTTATAAAATACCAATGATAGAAAAACCTCAAAAGTCTGTGCTGGTTTGTTTGTTGTGTCTTTTGAGGTTTGAGCGATTGGTATTACTGTGAGTTGATTTAGTTTTTATAGGCATCAGGAGGCGAGCTCGAACAGAGTTTGTGGAGTAGTTATTATAAAGAATTATGTAGTATTTCAATTTCCAATTTTTCATTTGGTAATTTATTATTGGATGTTGGATATTGGTTATTTTTTATTTAATTAAACTAAGTACCCCATTAATAAAAGTCAGCGGATGTGGCGGGCAGCCGGGCACAAGCAAATCAGGTTTTATATTGTCAAGGAATTTACGATTTACAGCTTTGCTTTCAGAAAAAATTCCTCCGCTTACAGCGCAGGCTCCGGCAAGAATTAATATTTTTGGTTGAGGTATGGCTTCAAATGTGATTCGTAAAGCATCAATACTATTTTCAACGATAGGTCCTGTTACAACAACTCCATCGCAATGCCTTGGCGATGCAAGAAATTCAATGCCGTAACGTCCCATATCAAAATTCACATTTCCGGCAGCGTTCAGTTCCAATTCGCAACCGTTGCAACTTCCGGCAGAGACCAATCGCAGCTTTAATGATTTTCCAAAACATCTTTTAATTTCTTTGCGTATTTTATTTTCGTCAAGTTTTATTTCGTTGTTCAACTTTTCTCTGACAATTAGTAAATCAGCATCGTTCGATGATATTTTATATTCGGGAGAAAATTTTATTTTTTTTGAAGGACAAATATTTTCACATTCGCTGCAGAATACACATTTGCCTAAATTCAGCGAAACAGGATAAATATTAATAGCACCAACCGGACAAATATCTTTGCATGAAGAACATTTCTGTATACAATCATTTCCTTCAATAACAGGTTTTCCGGCATGTTGCAACGGAAGCGTTACTTTTGTCGGGTCAGGAATAAATTGCTTTCCCTGGTGTTTTATTATTTTTAAAATGTTCGACATTTAATTAAATTTAAATTAGACGCTGATACACGCTGATTAGACGGATAATTATGTACATTGTAAACCAGCATAAACCTGCGTTAATCCGCGTCCAAAATATTTACAAATCGTAACCACAATAAGACAAATCAAAACTTTTATTACAAACAGGAAAATCAGAAATATCATTTTTCCTCACAGCCAAAGCCAATGCAAACCAATTATGCATCGAAGGGTCTTTGATCTTATAATGCTTCAGGTTTCCTTTTTCATCGGTAATTGCGCAATGACAATGTTCGCCACGCCAACCTTCAGTTAGTGCAATTGCAAATGAATTCGGTTCAAGTTGAATTTCATTTTTTCTCGAAGCTTCTTCGCTTTCACACATATCCAGAAGTGTTCCGATGTATTTCAATGATTGTGTAACTTCAAGTCTTCTCAACATCGCTCTTGCCTGAACATCCCCACTGTCAAGGCATACAGGTTTGTGTTGAATATTTTTAAATGCTTCATACGGATGTGAACTTCTTATATCCCTTGTCATTCCACATGTTCGCGCAGCCATTCCGACAGTCTGTATCAATTTTGCCTGTTCATTGGTTACAATTCCTGTTCCTTCAAAACGTGCGAGAACACCGGGATTGTTGAACATATAATCGACCATTTCATCGAAACGCAATTCAAATTTTTCAAGATTGGTAATGATGAGTTCTTTTATATTTGAGTCTATTGGAAACGGATTTGCACCAACACGAATCAGTCTTCTGGCAAAACGGTTTCCGCACCAATTCAAAAAAGTATTGATAAGCGTAGTTCGTAATCCCTGGAATACGGCGCTTCCTTCCTGGTAAGCAACATCAGTGCATAATGCGCTGAGGTCGCCGGTGTGAATTGCAGCGCGTTCCAGTTCGATTGCAATCGTTCTTAAAGCAGAAGTGTTATTTGAAACAGTAATATTTCCAAGCGATTCCATTAGCATAGAAAAAGCTGTAGTGTTTGCAGCAACACTATCGCCGGCTATGCTTTCAGCAAGGATGGTTCTTTCTAAAAGATTTTTCTTTTGAAGAAATAATTGTTCAACTCCGCGATGCTGATAACCAAGATGAATTTCAAGATGCAAAACTTTTTCACCATTGCAGATAAAACGAAAATGCCCGGGCTCAATAATCCCGGCATGTATAGGACCAACTCCTACTTCATGCAATTCATCACTTTCAATTTTGTAAAATGGATAATTTTCAAAACAGTTTGAAATATCGAAACGGTCGAAAGGATAACGGACAGGCTTATTCCAAGGATGTCCTGTAAATTCAATTCCGAAATTCTCCGTTATTTCTCGTTCAAAAATATGCATCCCGAAATATTCACGGGTAATGGAATCCAAAGATTTTTTTTCGGTTAAATCATATTCGAATGAAGAAACATAAATCTCGGAAGTTTTGTCATTCCCAATACAGCAAAGCAAATGCAAGAGCCTTTCATTTTTCTTATAGCCATAATAATTAAGGCAATGACAAGAATTATCTTCAAGTAATTGTAAAATATGTTTTCTGAAAAGCGGGTATTCCAAAACAGGAATATTCCTGATTGCCGCCGACTGTCCGTTTTTCAGAATGATGTGTTCCATTTTTATTTGATCAAATATTGAATAGCTTCGTTAATCATATTTTTTAATGCTTCAGGCGGATTCAGCCCAATATATAACCCGAGTACCAACAAAAAATATTGAGGAATGTTTTCCCAGAAACTTATTTTTGTCTTACTTTCTTTGACTGTTTGCGGTTCCTTCAAAAATAATATATGAAAAATATTTTTTCCGAAAGCCCACAAAATGAAAACAAGTAATAACAGAATAATGATGAGCAGCCAAAGATAGCCATTTGCTATCAATGATTGAAAAATCATCAGCTTAGTAAAAAATATTCCCGATGGCGGAATGCCCATTATGACAAGGAAAAGGAACAACATCAACACACCACCTGATGGACTTATACCAAAATATCCACCGGTACCTTCGATGTGTTTTGTTTTAAAAATTCTAACAAATTGTGATGTCTGATAAAACAATCCTGCTTTGGTAAATGAGTGTATGATGAGGTGTAAAATTACTGCAAAATAAGCCATGCCACCAACACCGATTCCTATTGCTATCAGACCCATGTGCTCAATACTTGAGTATGCGATCAACCGTTTATAATTATCAACTTTCAACATATAAACAGTTGCAACCAATAATGAAAGCACACCAATGATGAGCATTACATGACTCATCCAATTGTATAATGATGTATGTACAAAAAGTTGATAGAAACGAAAAACCGAAACAAAACCAACATTCATCAGCGATGTGGAGATGATTGCGCTTACCGGGCCAGGTGCAACGCTTAGCGCATCAATACAAACGGTATGCAAAGGAAAAACTTCCATTTTTACGCTGAACCCAATCACAATTAATAAAAAGGAAACCTGGAATAAAAACTGATTGGTAATTAAAATTTGTTCCGACATTAAAGAAGAAAAGGTTAAAGAAGAAAACCCGGAAAGGTTTGTGGCTGCATTTAATAAAAGTATACCGATAAAAGATAATGAAAGACCGATTGTTGAAACGAAAAAATATTTCCATGTTGCTTCAAGAGTTGCTTCATTGCGGTCGTGGTATATCAGCATGGAGATGCAGAGTGTGGTTGCTTCGGCAAGTATCCACAATAAGTTGATGTTGTCTGAAAGAAATGCCCCGGTCATACAGGCGAAGAGCATGAACAACGATGCAAAGAAAATTCCACGCCTGAAAAAATTATCGTGATGATTATTTAAATAAACGAAACCATTGATAATTGTGGTGATTCCGGTAATCGATAAAACTGAAACGAAAATAATTGAAAGGGCATCGGCATGGAAATATGTTTCAAGAAATAAATCTTTTCGGATAATCAATAAATAATTGAAGGTAAGCTGAACCAGGCAAAACATAGTAGTAGCAATATATTGCGCTGTTTTCTTCCGGACGAAAAAAACGAAAGCAGTAATACAAA
Source organism: Bacteroidales bacterium (assembly GCA_035353855.1). NCBI lineage: Bacteria > Pseudomonadati > Bacteroidota > Bacteroidia > Bacteroidales > Bacteroidales bacterium. Next base: position 22,721 of record DAOQAK010000013.1, read on the forward strand.
AGACAGCTATAAAATATATAATCAGTTCCATTGAAAAATAGTAATAATTATTAGGAATAGGGTATAAAGAATAGGGTATAAGGAATGCAGAGTCGCTTTCCTTATACCTTTATACCCTATACTTGTATACTTCTTCATAAAAAATATTTTTAAATCATTTGCACCTTAACTCAATCAGCCAACTTATTCAACTGGTCAATATCAAGGTCTTTATATGTTTTCGCAATCTTACTCATGAACAATCCGAATAAAAGGATGCTGATCAAAATATCAAGTAATATTCCCGCATTTACAGCCATGGGTGTTTCGTTGCCCATCGAAAATGAAAGAAGCACAATCCCGTTTTCTAAAATAATATACCCGATGATATGCTGAATTATTTCTTTTCGTGAAACGATCAGGAACAAACCTGTCATGATGCCCGAGAATGCTGCGGTTATATAAATAAGTTTTAATTGTTGGTTTTGCAGATACATTCCGAGAATAAAACTCAACAGGATTAAAATAGAAACCGTAAGTAATGATGAAAAGCCCGACATAAAAGGCGAAACCTGTCGTTTAATATTATTCTTGACGACCATTTTTTTAATATAAGTGGGAAGAATAATGGCTTTGAATACAAGTGTTTCTGTAAGAACAACCAATAGATTGATGATATTAATTTCACTCAACGAAAGAAATGCGATAACAAAAAGAATCAGTCCTTGTACAATCAGTAAATTAATGCAAACGAATAAACGCCCTGATATGGCAATATAAAACAGGGAAATCAAAAATATGATGATTAATAAATTACTCATTTCAATTAATATTGATTTGTTAATAGCATTAAAAGACTAAGAAAAATTAAAATTGAAATTGGTGTAAGCAATACGATTGCTTTATTGTTATTTCTTAATTTATATCGTGCCCGGAACGATTCGGCGATACCAACAATGATGGCAAATAAAACTTGTATACCAATAAAAATAAGTATTCCGTTATAAACAGGAAGATTTGGAGTAAAGAAGAAATTACTGATAAGCGTTCCGAAAATTACAAACTTAAGTGAAGATGCAAAATTAATCAGGGCAAGGTCAAAGCCACTGTTATCAAGCACCATCACTTCGTGTATCATGGTAAGTTCAAGATGCGTTTTTGGGTCGTCATAAGGAACGCGACTATTCTCAACCATGATGATCTGGAATAAATTATATGCTGCCAGAACGCCTGCAAATATTGCTATATATGAGCCGAAATAAATCGAATTGTAAATTTCATAAAATGAAGTATGTCCTGTGAACATCGCAAATGAAGCAAACAAAATAAAAAATGCAGGCTCAACAAGCATGGAATATAATGCTTCGCGACTTGCGCCCATTCCTTCAAATGCGCTGCCCGTATCGAGTGCAGCAATTATCATGAAAAATTTTCCGAGTGCAAGAATATAACTGAATGCAATGAAATCGCCCTGGAACGATAATATTCCCGGTTCGTTATTGAAGGGTAAAAGAAATGCTGCTGATAAAATTGTTGAGAAATAAATTACCGGAGCAATTTTAAAAATGAATGATGATGTGGTGCTATAAACAATTCCCTTTTTCAGTAAACGTAAAATATCGAGCATAGGTTGAAACAAACCGGGACCTTTTCTTCCGCTTGCAATACTTTTAGTGCGGGTGATGATGCCCGGAAACACAAGGCATGTAAGAAGAATCATGATGATGCCTGTTGCTCTCATATCACATTAAAAATGGTTAATAGAATCAATGCAATCAATAAAACAAACATGTACAAAATATAATGTTGTGTCTTTCCTGTTTGAACAAATGCCAGTTTATTTAAAAATCTTTTTATCGATCCCGAGATTTTCACAAACATTTTTTCTTCCGCCAGGCTTTCCGAATGTGTTTCGTAGTTTCGTTCTTCGGGGAAAATATCTTCATCCTCTATTTTTTTATAATGTGTTTTCAGGTTGAGTAAATTATCCATATCATGCGAATAATTTTCCGCATACGATGAAGCGGTATATTGTAACTTATCAGCATTTCCGGTATATCCGCAACCCCAGGTTGGCGACTGCTCAATAATTTTATTTCGCGTGAAATATTTTTTCAAAAGATAAATCAATAAAGTAATTCCAAAAAATATCAAAACAAAATAACTGATGGAAGAAATTGTGGTCATTGTATTTTCAGGAATGGCAATGGTTTTATGAGTGAACATTCCTGCTAAATCAAAAAATAATTTGCTTATAAGTTTTGGAAATACTCCAATTGTAACTATTAAAATTAAAATAAGATATTGCGGAAACAGCGTGTACCATTTCATCTCAGTAACCGATTCGGTTTTAATATTTCGGGGCGTTCCAAGAAAAACTATTCCAAAAGCTTTGGTAAAACAGAATATGGCAAGTCCGCCAATCACTACGAGTGAAAGCATTGCAAACATAATCAGTATTTTTATTCCCACGGTTGATGAAATCATACTTGCAGCAAATCCGTTATAGATCATAAATTCAGAAACAAAACCATTGAATGGCGGAAGTCCGCAAATAGCAATGGATGCGAAAAGAAATAAAATAGCAGTATGAGGTAATTTTTTTATCAGTCCGCCAAGGTTATCAATTATTCGTGTGTGTGTATTCAGGTAGACGGAACCTGTTGTATAAAATAGAAGTGACTTGAATAACGAATGATTCAGCACATGAAGGATTCCACCGCCAAATCCTAATATTGAAAGAAGGTCGTTGTTAGTTGCAACTCCGATCAATCCTGTTCCAATACCAATTCCGATTATTCCGATATTTTCAATACTGTGATAAGCTAATAATTTTTTCAGATCATGCTGGATGATTGCTGTGCCAACGCCTGCAATTCCTGATATTGAGGAGATAACCAAAATGATGATTCCAATTGCCAGCAGATCGGATTGAACATGAAAGAGCACACGAAGTATCCCATATATTCCCATTTTTATCATCACTCCCGACATGATGCCTGAAACATGCGTGGGCGCTGCTGGATGCGCATGAGGAAGCCAGGTATGAAAAGGAACAAAACCCGCTTTTATCCCGAAGCCGATAAAAAATAAAAGAAATAATGGAATGTTTTTGTGGTTATAAAAATAAGATGTTAATCCGTCCCATGTTATATTTCCTGTTTCGTTATAAACCAGGATACATGCGATAATCAGGAGCAAAGCACCAATGTGCATTTGTACTAAATAATTTATTCCGGCTTTAATAACTTCAGGTTTTTCGTATTCAAAAATTACCAGGGCAAACGATGCAACCGACATAATTTCCCATGCAACCAAAAATGCAACCATGTTGTGAAACATACATACAAGCAGCATGGAATATAGCAACCAGAAGAATGAAAAATAATGAAATGAAAAATCAGTGAATTTTTTTTCTTTATACATCCGCATGTATTCTATTGAGAAAACTGCTCCTGTGAGTACTGTGAAATTTACAACCAGTATGAAAAAAGCTGATAATAAATCAATCGTAAATTTTATTTCACTTCCCCAGAAATACATTTGCGTATTTTCAACAATGCCTGAACCTCTTGATATTACTAGTAAAGCAAAGCGTGAACTAATTGCAGCAGTGATTAAAGTTAAAAGTATATTATAGGCTGGCTGGAACTTTTTAGGTAGCAGGAAAAATAAAAAAGAGAATATTGGAAGTAAAACAAAAGCAGTTAACATCCTTCTAATAAAATTCTAAATCTTTTGCAAAGATTATAGTTTATTAAAGATTAGGATGAAAAAACATTTCCTAAATGTTAACAGTTAATGGTTAATATCCTTTTAAAGTAGCGTAGTATAGATGTTTAAGCATTTTTTACTTTTACGAAGAACCAAATACAAAATCTAAATTCCAGAAATGATTTTATATGGACTTGAGACTTTGATTTTTGAATTTGTAACTTTAAACTTGTATGAATTATCTTGATATAATATTTGCAGTACCCTTGTTATGGGGAATTATACGCGGTTTCAGGAAAGGACTTGTGATTGAAATTGCATCGCTGATTGCAATTATTGCCGGTGTTTATGGAGCAATACATTTTTCGTATTTCATTTCTGAAAAATTGAACCTTACATCAGAATACGCTGCATTGATTTCTTTTGCAATAACATTTGTATTGATAGTTGTAATTATTTTTCTGTTCGCTAAACTCCTTGAAAAATCAATGAATTTGTTGGCTCTTGGATTTTTTAATAAACTTGCCGGTGCACTTTTCAGCATGCTTAAATTTGCATTTATATTAAGTGTTCTATTGTTGATAATTGATAAAGCAAGTCCCGGAAAGCCTTTGATATCGGAAGAAACAAGAAAAGAATCAAAATTATATCATCCTATTTCTGTTATTGCCCCTTATGTAATACCAATTGTAAATTTAAAATAGTCCAAAGGATATTTTAAATTTTACAATGGTTATGCCGATGACATAGATGTTATAGTACAATTTATTGGACTATTACATATATACAATCGGTATAATTCCGAAATTGGATTTTAAAGAAATACAAAAAAAATTTGAAACATCGCCTGTTAAAAAAGACAGTTTGGCTTCAGAGAATTAATAATTAAAAACAATACATAGTTTTTATAATAGTTTCATACATTGTTCGCGTTTAGAGACGCGCACGAACAAAGTATCAATTAATTTGATGCATTTAATTTAACATAAATCCAATCCTTTTCCTCGGGATCGTCTGTCTGAATTTTATACCAGAATTTGTCTTTGGTCAATTTTATTATTTTCCATCGTTCAATTATTCCAGTTTTAATATTTGATATTTGAATAAAATTTTTATCATGCGAAAACTCCCACCAACCTTTATAATTAAAGGAAGTGTCTAGAGAGTGTGCTTCAAATAAACCCTCGTTATAAAATCCAAAAATATAATATGGGTAACTCTTAAGAATTGATGAGTCTTTAAGTGTAACGTCCTGAACGACCCATACGCTAGTCAATCTATTAGATTTTGATTTGAAGCTAATCGAAGGTCCTTCCTCATATTTTTTACATGAAACTGTGATTAAAATCAAGAATATGATAATTAAGTTTTTCATAACGGTTTAATATTTATACAAACATACAAAAAAGGAATTATTAGTGTCTCAGGACTTATTATTAATTTGAAATAATTGTCTTATCAAATGTCAATATAATTTAGATTTCTTTTCCATTTGGCGGTAACTTATGTGCTGCTGCATCAAAGAAATATCAATGAGTTGCAGTTATTTATTTTTATCTTTAATATTTTATTATTATAACCAAATGTAAATATCTTTTTAATATTTATAAAATAAAAAACGCCACAATATTCCTGCAGCGCATTTTTTTATTAACCCTATATTTCCCTTATACCCTTATACCCTTATACCTTATTCCCTATACCTTTTCAGCTTTTTATCAGCTAAGGCAAATTCCCGGCATATCAGGCTCAAAGATGAATGGATAATTTTTTTCTTCGTTATCGTATTTTATTTTTATGGTATATTCTTCTCCAGCCTTGAAAATATTACGAATCAATGACCTTCCGTAACGGTCGGAACCTTTCTTGAAAATCAATTCATCTTTGGAATTGTAAACAAAAACTTTTGCATCAACAACAGGGAGCGATTCCAGGTTATCATAAACCACCAGTTGTAAATTGCTGTCAATTCCAAATAAAACAACATTGAAATTTTTTTGTTTTTGCCCGTCTTTAATATATTTCAGGGGTATGATATCAAGCAATACATTTGCTCCTGAATAAAAATTCTGAAATTCATCTTCGTTTTCGAGGGAAAGTTTTCCAAACCATGCCTGGGTGTTATCTTTTTCTACAAAACGAATGAACGAAGAAATATCGCCGTGATTGAAATTCGTATCATAATCCATTAAAGCAATAACATCTTTAGCCTCGTTATCGAGCATGTAATTGATAAGAATTTGCGATGTCTCGTATTCCTTGAAAACATTAAGGCTGATGTGATAATCGTTAGCATCAAAGTACGGGATATTGATAATGCTTTTTTTAGCGGTATTCGGAAAAATCTGTTGATTGACAAGATTGAATTTATCACCGTGTGTTAAAAGTGTAACTGAAATTTCGCGAACATGAAGTTGTTTACGGGGCTGGCTTTTCAATTTTGCATTGTTGAGGTCGACAATAAGAATATTTCCATACCCGATAATTTCAATGGTCATATCGGGACCAAGGATCACAGCAGTTCTTTCACTGATGCCGATACCATATTTGCTGTTGGTAAGCACAACGGCATCTGATAATCTTCCCAATCGTCCGCGGGTTTCAAAGTGTGTATCGAAAATAATATTGTCAACTAAGCCCAGGCCGTTAATTATTAAAAGTTTGTTACCGTCATCATCTTCGTCTTTGTTTACAACTCGGTTTAACAGTGCATCTTCACTGCGTCCTCCGGCAATTGAATTTTTCGAAAGTATATTTGTTCCTGCGCTGGTACCTGCAATTATTCCACCATTTTGATAGATGCCTTCAATGGCAAGTAATAGCGGTGATTCAATTTTATTCTTTTTTAATGCATCAATATATTTTCGTTGATCGCCGCCTACAAAAAATACAATATTGTAATCAATGATTTTTTCGGCTATTTCTTTATGATAGGCATTATCTTTCCATGTTTCTTCGTTTACCAGGATGGTATCAATATCGTCGGCAACAGCAAGTGGAACCGACCAGATATTTTTCTTTTCAATGCCGAGTTCAACAAAATATTCTTCATAATTTTTCATTGTACTACCCACATGTGAACTGGCAGAAGGAATGATTGCAATACGCGAATTTTGTTTTCCCCCGGCAAGTTCAAACATCCGGTTGTAAATGATGGCAGTATCTTCACCGCCGCCGATAAGTAAAAGATATCCTTTTGACATAATAGAATAATTTTATTTTTTCAATATATAATTCAGAATGCCCAACTAGTGTTAAGTTAATTTTGAAATGGCAGTCATCCTGAGTAAATCGAAGGATGAACCGCTTACAGAATGTTTACATTTCGATAAACTTGATATAACATTCTGTGAAATAATTAGACTTAACTTAACACTATATTTAAAATTTGCGACACAGTTAAAATTAATAAAATATAATTGAATATTGATTATTGAATGATTAAAATTTAATCTAATATTGCTTTTACTCCCGGTAATACTTTTCCTTCAACATATTCAAGCATAGCGCCACCACCGGTAGAAACATAGCTGATCTGGTCAGCAAGATTGTAAGTATTAATAGCTGCAACCGAATCGCCGCCACCAACTAATGAGAACGAACCGCTGATGGTTGCTCCAGCAACGGCAATGGCAATAGCTTTAGTTCCCTGCTGGAAATTAGGTAATTCAAAAACTCCCATTGGGCCGTTCCACAAAATGGTGTTGGAGTTGTTAATGATTTCGGCATAACGCCTGCATGTTTTTTTACCTATATCAAGTCCCATCCATTTTTCATCAATATCATCAGCAGGACAGGTTTTAAAATTGGCATCGTTGGAAAAAGTGTCGGCAACAACTACGTCAGTGGGCAGGTAGAGGTTTACACCTTTCAGCATCATTTCCTGAACCATATCTTTTGCTAAACTTATTTTGTCTTCTTCGTAAAGGGAATTGCCAATGTTCCCACCCAATGCTTTAATAAAAGTAAATGCCATCCCTCCGCCAATAATAAGGTTATCAGCTTTGTTGATCAGGTTTTCGATAATTCCGATTTTGTTTGAAACCTTTGCTCCGCCAATGATTGCTGTGAATGGTGGTTTGGCATCATTCAAAATTTTATCGAGGTTGAGTAATTCGTTTGCTAATAATAATCCGAAAAATTTATTTTCAGGAAAATATTTTGGCAACACGCTTACTGACATATGTGCACGATGCGATGTGGCGAAAGCATCATTTACATAAGCATCGCCAAGTGATGCAATTTGTTTTGCAAATTCCCCGTCGGTACCATTTTCTTCTTCAGGATAGAAGCGGATATTTTCGAGCAATATCACTTCGCCGGGTTGAAGCTTGGCGCAATAGTCTATGGTTTTCTGACTAAACAGGTCGCGGGTAAAAATAATATTTTTCCCAAGCAATTTTGTGAGAACAGGAACTAATGGTGTAAGAGAATAGTCGTTTTCAAATCCACCTTTAGGACGTCCTAAATGCGAGATCAAAATTACAGATGCTCCGTCGTTTAATATTTTTTTAATGGTTGGTAGCGATTCGCGTATACGGGTATCATCGGTTACCTGCCTGTTGTGATTTAATGGAACATTAAAATCAACCCGGATTAAAACTTTTTTTCCTTTAAAATTACAGTCCTGTATAGTTTTCATAAATTATTTTGTGGGGTTTTGTATTAAATAATATATGTTTAGTTAAAATTTAACAATACAAAACTAAGCATTTGATTTAAATTTTTACGTTTCATTTTATTAAAACTTTTATTTTTCCAATATTTCATTATTTTTGCTTTGAATATCAACGTATATACTCATGGCAAAGTTCCCTGACTTCATACCTTCAAAGCTACCAAGCATAGGTACATCCATTTTTGCTGTAATGTCAAATCTTGCCAATGAACATAAGGCAATAAACCTTTCACAGGGTTTTCCTGATTTCGATTGCAGCGAGAAACTAAAAAGTTTAGTTAACCAGTACATAAAAAAAGGATATAATCAATATGCTCCTATGCAGGGCATCATGCCTTTGCGCGAAATGATCGCTGAAAAAACAGAGTTTTGTTATTCGGCAACTTATAATCCTGACACCGAAATCAATGTTGTTGCCGGCGCTACTGAAGCAATATTTTCAACTATCTCTGCATTTGTGCGCGAAGGTGATGAGGTAATTATTTTTGAACCGGCTTACGATAGTTATGTTCCTGCAATTTTGCTTAATGGCGGAACTCCTATTTATGGAAAATTATCAGCTCCCGATTTCCGCATCAACTGGGACGAAACACAAAAAATGGTGAATCAGCGTACACGAATGATCATTATCAATTCACCACACAATCCCACAGGAAGCACACTGAGCGCGGAAGATATGAAGCGTCTGGAAAAAATCACAAAGAATACAAACATTATTATTCTCAGCGACGAAGTTTACGAGCATATTATTTTTGATAAGAAAGAACATCAGAGTGTTTGCCGTTATCCTAAACTTGCAGAAAGAAGTTTGGTAGTTTGTTCGTTCGGAAAAACATTTCACACTACTGGTTGGAAAATGGGATACTGCCTGGCTCCTGAAAACCTGATGACCGAATTTCGCAAAGCGCATCAGTTTGTAGTGTTTGCAGTGAACACGCCTATACAATATGCTGTTGCCGATTTTCTGAAAGACAAAGAAAATTATATTCATCTTCATGAATTTTATCAGAGGAAAAGAGATTATTTCAATAATGCTTTGAAGTCGTCGCGGTTTAAGATCACACCTTCTGCCGGAACATATTTCCAGTTGCTCGATTACAGCGCTATTTCTGATGAAAAGGAAGAAGTATTTGCAATCCGCCTGACGAAAGAATACAAGATAGCTTCAATTCCTGTTTCGGTATTCTATCATAAGAAAAATGAAAATAAGGTTTTGCGTTTCTGCTTTGCAAAAGGCGAAGAAACCATGGATAAAGCTGCGGAGATATTATGCAAGATTTAAATGTTGCGATAGTTCAAACCGACCTGGTTTGGGAAAATGCCGATGCTAACCTTGAGCAAATCGGTAAGAAATTAGATGAAATAAAAAATCCTGTTGACCTTATTGTTCTTCCAGAAATGTTTAATACGGCTTTCTCGATGAAACCTTTGGTATGTGCCGAAATGCCTGAAGGCAGATCATTTCAGTGGATGAAAGAAAAAGCGAAAGAAAAAAATTGTGTGCTTACAGGAAGCATGCTCATTAATGATGGCGGAAAATTTTTCAATCGTCTATTTTGGATGATGCCTAATGGGACATACCAATGCTATGATAAAAAACATTTATTTCGTTTTTCGGGTGAAAATAATGTGTTTTCTGCAGGCAGAAAAAAAATTACTCCTTCATTGAATGGCTGGAATATACGACCACTGATATGTTATGATTTGCGTTTTCCTATTTGGAGTATGAATACTTTTTCAAATGGGAAATTTGAATACGATTGTATAGTGTATGTTGCCAACTGGGCTGAATCGAGAAAACATCCGTGGATATCATTGTTGATTGCACGTGCTATCGAAAACCAGGTTTATGTTATTGCAGTTAATCGTGTTGGTATTGATGGAAAAGGAACTACATTTTCAGGCGACTCAATGATCATCGATCCTAAAGGAAATATCATAAAACAAATCCCTTCACATAAAGAAACCATTGAAATTGCTACACTTTTATATTCTGAATTGCAATCCTGCCGCGAACATTTCACGGTTGCATTGGATTGGGACAGGTTTAAGGTGGAAGATATGTAATGAGTATCTTGTTGTCTAAATAAATAATCAAAAATAACCTAAAAGGTAAAATAATATTTGCATATTTACTTTTTAGGTGTATATTTGCAAAACATTTCACTGCTTTGGATGTCATTATAAATGATAAAGAATTAGAAAAACTATACACTTCTGGTAATTCAAAAAAATTAAAATTACCGGAACAAGTAATTGAAAAGTTTTTTTCTACAATACAAAAAATTGAAGCATCAATTGCTATTTATGATTTGTGGGCTGATAAAGGATTAAGATTTGAAAAACTTCGTGGCTTTGAAAACCGATACTCTATGAGGCTTTCTAGTAAATATAGACTTGAAATGGAAGTGGAATGGAAAGATGATAAACAAACAATAGGAAGATTCTACCTGCTTACAATATCAAATCACTACAGTGTGTAAAAATCGAAACAACATGGTACTAACAAGTGAATTAAAAGCAGCCAAAAAATTTGGTCCTGGATATTTTATTCGTGAACAAATGGAAATGCGTGAATGGACACAAGTTGATCTTGCAGAAGTGTTAGGAATTACAGTTAAACATTTGAATAAAATTTTGCAAGAAAATCAACCGCTGACTTTGGATATGGCTCGAGTTTTAGGAGAAGTATTTAATACAACAGCACAATATTGGATAAACATTGACACAGGATATAGATTATGGCTTACGCAGGAAAAAACTGAAATAGAAATTGAAGCCGACATTAAAGGATTAATCTATGAACGGATGCCAATAAAGGATATGCTTTCAAAAAAATGGTTAAAACCTTTTAAATTGGCTGTTGAATTAGAAAAGCAAATACTGGCGTTTTGGAATTGGGAAAAATTGGATTTTTCAATTCTTGATAAACATTATTTGCCTTGTCTTATGCGTAAATCTGAGGCATATAATCAATTTAATGCTTCCTATGCTATAACTTGGTATCGAAAAGCAATTATCGAGGCAGAGAAATTTCCGCATCTTCCATATAATAGGAAAAATTTAGAGAAACTTTATAATAGTATGCATACATATACTATTACTGAAAAAGGCATTAATCAATTTATTAAAGAACTGGCAGACATTGGTGTAATTTTCTTTGTATTACCTCATTTGCAAAAAACATATTTAGATGGTGCTGCTTTTTATTCTGGGAAAAACCCTGTAATTATATACACTGGGCGGTATAAGCGAATTGATAATTACTGGTTTACTATCGCACATGAAATTGCTCATGTATTAAATCATTTAAATGAGAAAACACCTTTTGTTTTAGATAATCTAAAAGATGGCGATATTAATAATATGGAATCCGAAGCAAATAAAATTGCATCCGAAAAATTAAAACATACAGAAATACTTAAATATCTTCAACCTTATTTAGGCTATCTGACTACAAGCAAAGTTGAGGAATGTGCAGCAGAGCATAATATACACCCATCTATTATCATTGGCAAGTTAGCATACGAAAAGAAAATATCATATAGCAATCAATCGTTATACAATGAAAATGTATTACAATACATCCAAAAACAATATCAGATTAGTATTTAGTGGCTCAAACAAAAATAGAATGGACTGAAATGACATGGAATCCTGTTACGGGCTGTGATAAGATTTCATCGGGATGCATGCATTGTTATGCTGAAGTGATGGCGCGAAGGTTGCAAGCAATGGGACAGGATAAATACAAAGATGGATTTAAACTTACGTTACATCCTGATGCTTTGCATGAGCCTTATAAATGGAAAAAATCGAAAGTTGTTTTTGTAAACTCTATGGGAGATTTATTTCATAAAGATGTTCCTATAGAATACATAAAAAAAGTTTTTCGAGTAATGAAAGAAAATCCGCAACATGTTTTTCAGGTGTTGACTAAACGGGCAGATGTATTGCGTTATTACGACAGTGAAGACTGGCTGGAATGGACTCATAATATCTGGATGGGCGTTACAGTTGAAAATACAAGTGTTGTTAAACGTATTGATTTGATAAGAGCAACAAAAGCAAAAGTAAAATTTTTAAGTTGTGAGCCATTGATAAGTGCATTACCAAATCTTAATCTAACAGGAATTGATTGGCTAATTGCTGGAGGTGAAAGTGGACGTACTCCTCGTCCGATGAAAAAAGAATGGGTTGAAGATTTGCAAAATCAATGTCAGAAAGCGGATGTTGCATTCTTCTTTAAACAATGGGGTGGAACAAATAAAAAGAAAGCAGGAAGTGCGCTCAATGGAAAATTATATAAAGAAGTTCCACAGGTTGAATTTGCGTTTTAACTTTCCCTTCATTTTAATTTCAATTACAAATATTGTAACAGTCTTACCAATTTTCGCGTTTTAAAACACGTGTGATAAATATTGGCAAGGTGCCGCTGGGTGGTCATTTCCCGGTTGCATTGGATTGGGACAGGTTTAAGATAGAAGATTAAAAATTTTATATGGTATCTTCGTTTGGAAGAGGAAGTTTTTCTTTGTTACAGATTTCCTGTAGTCTTCCAATTGACCATTCCGATTTATATTCATAAAAATATCCGAAAGGTTTTTTTAAAAGATCAATTAAATATAATGTTTCCGAATCAATATCGCAGCTATTATTTTTTTTCAGAGAATCCCATTCTTTAAAAAAAAGTTTTAATGTCATAAAAACAGTAGGCTCAATATGTGAAAGATTCACATTACTTATTCCTTCGTTAAGTATTTCTTTTCTTGCCCTGTTGATATGTCTTTCGCCGAGATCATTCAACACCTGTAAATATTTTTCAAACAGGATATATTCATTAAGCAGAAAAATGATTTCATCATCATCCATTTTCTTCCAGAATTCAACAGGGTGCTGAATACAAATAAATCGTCCCAACATGAATGAACCCGCTGTATATCCTTTAATTCCCTGGATTTTACATATTTTTATAATTTTTTTAAAAAAAACTACTTTCCTGTCAATAGTAAAAAGCTCGTAAATCATGTGCTGGTCCTGATGTGCGCCTAATTCACTTTTTAAAATTTGTTCAATATAAAGGTTTATGTTTGAGTCAAACCAGTTGTTTGCAAGGTTTTTTGCTTTTTCATTATTTTTCTGAAGGTCGTTACGTACAATTTTAATAAGATCATTCAGCGATTCAATTTCGCCATAATCAAGCGACTTGATAATGGTCTGATATTTTTTATATGCTTCTTTCATATTGAAAAAAACTTTTTCTTCTTTTTCTATAAGATCAAGTTTCTTTCCTTCGAGGTATTTCTGAAAACGTGCAGGAGCATAACTTGCTTTCCCGATATAAATATTACGGTACTTGCTTGACAATGTGATCCAGTCGCCCTCATTAATTTTTTGCCCGTCTTTATTTATTAATGCGGAACTTAAAAGTTTTACCTGGTATTTATTTAAATTAATAAATGCAGGAACGCCATAACCCAGGCATGATGTAACAACATGAACAGCAGCAGGCGTAAGACTTATAATAGCATCCAGTTCTTTTAAAAAAATGGTATCAGAGGGGACAAAGGTTTCTTTGCATAAACAAACTTTCTCTCCTTTTCCTTTTGCTTTCATTGCTTCTGAAGCAGAAAAAAATATTCTGGCAGTAACTGCCGAACGCGGTAATACCGAGATCCCTTTACAGAAGTTTGTCATTTTTGGAAATGATTTATCATCTATTCGTTCGGAGAATATTTGTTTCAAATGATATGGCTGAATAAGATTTATCACTCTTTCACCTGATATAACACCATGCTCGTACATATCGATAGAAGACAAAAGAGTAGATCGACCGGTAAGCTCGGAAGGATTTAATTGCAAGATAGCAAAAAGATAAGTGTCTTTATATGTTTCTGCTGCAAACTCAATAGTTACGGGCGATTCAAGTGATGCTTCCAGCTTTGATAAGCAGGGAACAAAATGATATACTGCCGGAAAGGTATTTTTTATTTCTTCTCTGTCAACAAATTCTGTGTCTGTCCTGTCAATATTCCCGGTCATTATATCATCACCAAACATATTTCTTACACTTTCGATCTGCATTCCCAGTCCGGTGCGGGAATGGCGGGAATATAGAACACCGGGATAAGACTCGTCGTTACGCACTGTCCATACCATTTTTTGCATTATAATGGAAGGATATGAAATATCACCTTTTCTAAGAGTATATATGATGTCCTGATTTTTTAGAAAAAAATCATTTATGGTGTTTACAAAAAATGAGACCTGGAGGTAAGGATCCTTTAGTATTTCTTTATTTTTCTGGCTTATTTCTTCTACTAATGCATTTATTTTTTTATCAATATCGGTGATCGAGAAATAGGAAGTTATCGGGTTACAAAATTCCATGGAAGTATTTTGCGGAAATAAAGTTTTGTAGATGGTTTGTAAATTATTAATACATATTTTTCCTGCAACCACTACTCCATATTTTGTTTTCAGTGCATTGTAAACCGTTTCGTTAATACCTACATTCAAATATGTGGGCAAAAATCCGGGAATATAAAATGATGTTGCTGAGCGCATGGCAAAAATCAAGGGATTTACTTTATCGCCCAGTTTTGAACCGGTCATTTTTTCAAGGTTTTCAATTGCATTTATTATGTGTTTATTTCTTTCCTGTTCGCTTAAGAAAAATGTTTTTGAAGTAAGAACACAAAAATCGGGTACAGGAAATAATCGTTGTATCAAATCCAATAAAATAGAACCTTTTTGACTGATCTCGTCCTCGCCATATTTCTTGAATGTTGATGAGGGAACTACAAAATCATTTTCTACGAAAGAAATATTTTTTAATTGTTCTTGTTTTTGAGATTTATATTTTTTGATTGACTGTTCAATAATTTTAATTGATCCAGGTATTCCTTCATTTAAATTTAACAAATGTTGCAGGTATATTTTCCCTTGTTCTTTATCAGTATCGCATAAGTAAGGGATATCAAAAAAATGCGCTTTAATGATTTTAGGCTGTGAATGGGGAGCTTCTATATATTCGATTTCCGGTTGCTGATAATTATTCAGTAAATTGAAATCAGGATGGTCTTCAATAAAATACCTAAGCGTGTTATAATTTAAATAATTAGCTTTTACATTATAATCATATATTTTTGTACTATTCATTTGATTTAAATGATTAAATCATTCCTTCAAAGTTAAATCAATTTTATTATTTAAACAGCGATTAACCAAGTTTATTTTTAAAAGTTACATAAATTAATATGTTCCGGTTATAGATAGAAATGTTTTGCTTAAATTTGTTCTTCTGTAAAAGCAATAAAATTTGAAGCCCGATTACAAATATTGCAACAGTCTTACCAACTATTCACGCTTTAAAACCCGTGTAATTAATATTGGCAATGTGCCTATGGGTGGGCATTTCCCGGTACGTATCCAGTCGATGACCAACACCAATACATTGGATACACAGGCAACGGTTGAGCAATCCATTCGTTTAATTGAAGCCGGTTGCGAATATGTTCGGATTACCGCACAGGGAACCAGGGAAGCAGAAAACCTGGCTCGTATAAAAAAAGAACTTCAGGCAAAAGGATATGATGTTCCTCTTATAGCCGATATACATTTTAATCCGGCTGCTGCCGAAATAGCAGCAAGCATTGTGGAGAAAGTTCGCATCAATCCGGGGAATTACACCGACAAAAAGAAATTTGAAAAAATAGAATATACCGAAAGCGAGTACCAGGAAGAGATAAATAAAATCAAAGAACGCATATCGCCTTTAATAAAAATTTGTAAAGAACACGGAACTGCTATTCGTATTGGTACTAATCACGGTTCTTTATCCGATCGTATTATGAGCCGTTACGGTGATACATCACAGGGAATGGTTGAATCGGCTCTTGAATTTATAAGAATTTGCGAAGATTTAAGTTTTGGAAATCTTGTTCTTTCTATGAAAGCAAGCAACATAAAAATTATGGTTGAAGCTTATCGTTTGCTTGTTCATCGTATGATGAAAGCAGGAATGGATTATCCATTACATGTTGGCGTTACTGAAGCAGGCTCAGGCGATGAAGGCAGAATAAAATCGGCTGCCGGAATTGGCGCATTGCTCGAAGATGGAATTGGCGATACCATCCGTGTTTCGCTTACTGAAAAACCGGAAGCAGAAATCCCTGTAGCGAAAATTCTGATTAACAGATATACCAATCGTTATTATCACGGAACGATTGAAGATGTCCAGGAATCGCTTGTAAATCCTTTTGAGTTTTATAAGCGTCATTCAAACGAAATTTTAAATATAGGAAAAGATAATTCGCCTGTTGTGATTTCAACTGCAAATACTGGTGAAGCATGTAATGCCGATTATGTTTTTGTAAATGGTTTTTCAGGAACAGAAAAAAATAAATTTTCAATTATTGATGCTTCTGACTGGAAGAAAAAAGAAAATAGTTTTCCGTTATTTTCAATTGAAAATTATTTTAAATCAAAAAAGAAATCGAAGGAACTGAATTTTATTTTAGCAACACCGGATTCGCTTTCATCTGAAAAAATAGAAAAAATAAAAAATGATTCCACAGTTGTTCTTGTTGTAGAATCAAATAATTTACATGGCGCCGCTGAAACAAGAAAAATATTTTTCAACCTCATAGCATCGCATTGCAAATGTCCTGTGATTATTAAAAGAAATTATTTAGATGTTACCGAAGAGGAATTTAAAATACAGGCAGCAACGGATATTTCATTGCTTCTGGTTGATGGGTTGGGCGATGGAATATGGCTCGGAGCAAAAGATGTAGAAACAAAAAAGATTGAAAAATTTTCTTTCGATATTTTACAGGCAACCGGCGCCAGGATTTATAAAACAGAATATATTTCCTGTCCTACTTGTGGCAGAACATCCTATAATATTTTAGAAACTCTTGAGCGGGTTAAGCAGTATACAGGGCATTTAAAGGGATTAAAAATTGCCATCATGGGATGCGTGGTGAATGGTCCCGGCGAAATGGCCGATGCTGATTATGGATATGTGGGAAGTTTGCCCGGGAAAATAAATTTGTACAAAGGGAAAAATCTTGTTCGTCGTAACATTGATGAAACAGAAGCGCTGGATGTATTAATTGAATTAATAAAAGAGAATGGCGATTGGGTTGAGGAAAAATAAGTACGTTAGATTTTTTTACAAAAAAATTATAAAAATATAAATATACTTATCATGAAATATCCATGCAAACTTAAATTTGCGTCAACCATGATGAATAAATTAAAAAAGGAATTTCATTCGGGTTTTACTTTAGCATGGATATTCACGAGCAAGCTAGTGTTGCGCCCCGATGAATATCGGGGGTGGGAGCGAGCCTGCCCGACTGGCAAGGCGGGTAACAAAAAATATCATTTCAGATATACCGACAGAAAAGAGTTTTGCAAAAATATTTTTTGTTTTCTGTACGGTATAACTCGTTCTAAACAGTTTTGCCTTTGCAAACCTGCTAAGAACGAGTATAACATACAGATTTTATATACATTTTAATTTTTATACAGATGAAAAATAAATTTAAAAATTTAGGATTTCTATTTGTTTTTACCACACTCTTTATAGTTCTTACAAGCAGTTGTTCTAAAAAAGATGATACTTCTACCGAAATCAGTGATGATAATTTTTATCAGCAGACTGGCGCTGCAATAGTAAGTTGCTATGTCAATATTTTTAATGAAGTACTTGATAATGTTCCGGTGGGAACACAGGACACAACAGTTAACTTATTCGGAGGAACAATTGTTATAACAGGCAGCGATGGTTATGATACCATAAACCATGTAACAACTACCGATCTTCTTTTTACGATGACTGGTATTAAATATTCATACACCAATACCAATAGCGATAAGCCATGGATTACCGAAGTAACGTTAACCGGTGCTACTACATATTCAGGGAGTTTCTCCAGTAGTTTTAAAGATGTAAATCATCATTCAGATAATTTGAAAATCAAAGGTTCGGTTACTTATGATGACGCTGTAAGAAATATTGACGACGCGGGAGTTGTAGACATTGTACGTAAAACCGCTACAACAACTGTAACTATTTTTGGTCATACGGTTGCATGGTAAATAAAACATTGCCAAGAAAACGAACAAAACACCGCAATTATAAAAAAGTTCCTGAAAGTATTGATTGAAAAATATGGGGATTGAAGAATAATAAATGATCAATCCTTTATTTCAAAAAGTGAGCAATTTCCAAAAAGGCTATATTTTGTTTTATCAATATTCCAAACATATGCTGTTATTTTGGCTGCATCTCCGGGTATTTTATGAATTAATAATCCATTCACAAAATTATTTTTTTCTCCTTTATATTTTAATTTCAACCAATTTAAAGCAATGAATTTATAACAAACATTTTTATTGTTATTATCATTAATTTGTATTACAATTCTTGAATTAAATGGTTCTGATTCCGCATCAATTGTCATTTTAAATCCTAAATAAATAGATTTGTTAATATAAGGCAATGCTGAAAATTCTTTAATATTAAAATATTCGTTTGATGTTTCTGAATTAGTAGAGAAAGTTGTATCATTTATGAATACTTTATTTAAAAACTTTTTGCGTTTTAATAATGAAAGATTAGAGTATTTATCATAATCAATACGATCATATAATTTTAACCAGTTAGGATTTTCGTTAATGTCGACAATCTGGAAATCTTCATCATCATTTGGATAATCAAAAAAATCGACAACACTTAAATTAGCATTATTAGCATAAATTTGGTATGCCCAACAATAACATCTTATTTCAGAACCACCAATTGTTTTTGGAAAATCGCCTTTTATATGTTCAGCATTTACCTTATTAAAAAAACTTTTAGGAATTTTTTGATCCATAAAAAACATATTGGCAGACAAATTCATGGAATAAAAAAAATGAATTGGGAAAAAGATAAAAATGAATCCTGTATAAGTAAAAAATTTGTAATGATATTTGATGTGCAGTTCATCTGCAATGAAGAACAAACTAATGATAAATAAAGGATATAAATACAACGCAGTTCTATCATCAGGGTAATTAATCTGAAAAAATTTTGCTAAAACAAAAATTGAAGCGATGCTTAAAATAAAAACTATGATTATAGAATATTTGAAATGGCTAATCAGTTTTAAGTTAAATTGTTTACGGACTAATATAATGAAAGAGATTAATAAAAAACCAAACAGTAAAAATGTAAGATATAAGAAAACAGGATTATTATAACCCGTAATCATTTTTAAAACAGTTTTTATTGTAACTTCAATAAATCCATTTAAACTTCCGCAATCCAATAATCCTTTTTTATTTAATTGTAATAAATAACTTGTAAAATAAATTAATGGCACAAGTCCTATAAATAAAAAACCCGCAAAAATCTTTTTTCTATAAACAGATGATAAATTCTTTAATTGATTTAAAGTATTTGTAATTAAAAGAAAAATAATTATAAAAAAAATGGAGATCAATGTTAAATTGGCAGCAACAAATAAACATCCGAATATTAAACAATAAATGTTATATGATATTTTAGTTTCTTTTAAGGAATATACGAGGTAATATAACGAGGCAAACAAAAATGCCATCGACATTCCATAACCCCTGGAGATTGTAAAAAAATCAATAAAATTATGAGTCAGTAATAAAGTAATAACAAAAGTGATTCGAAGAATTTTGTTCTTTATCTCATTGGATAATTTTAACAAATAAAATACGAAAACCGGGAATGTCAGTAAACTTCCGAGTCTTAAAGATAATTCAGAAAATCCAAATATGGAATAAAATAAAGATGAAATCGCTGAGTTTAAAATATGATTATTTCCATATAGATATGCATAAAATGGAATGAAGTTTTTGGGTTGAACATAAAAATAAAATGTAGCAATTTCATCATGCACAAGAGGGATGTAATATGCTCTCAACCATAAGTAAATCCAAATAAGTAAAGAAAAAAGTAAAAAAAATTTTTTCTCAGGAAAAATGGTTTTAAAAGTATGGAACATATTATTGAAATTTAATTCATAAAATAAGTGTATGAGTAGTTCATCTTTATTTTTAAGTTTGTTTTATTGCAATAATAGTAATCTTATTAATTAAATTAAAATTTGATTTGTCAGGCTTAAGTTATCAATTGCAATTACAACTTGTGGAGAAAAATATTTTCGTATCAGGTAATAATCTTTCTATTTCTTCCTGTTGGTCATCATGAATGTTTATAACACGCAAATCCACTATTTTCAAGGTGTTTCGTAATTTTTTGATTTCTTCAGGAAATGCTTGTATTTCGTTTCCCCATAAATCAAGAAATGTAAGATTTGTCAAATTACCTATGGTTGGAGGTAGGTAAGCAATAATATTTTGGTTTAAAATAAGCTTGATGAGTTTGGTGCAATTGCCAATTTCATTATAAATGGTATCAATATTATTTGCCGAAACATCTAATATTTGAAGGTGTTTCAACGTATCTATCTCTTTAGGGATTTCTTTCAGTTTGTTCTTACTTAAATTTAATTCCTGAAGATTTTTTAATTTATAAATTTCTTTCGGAAATTCTTTCAGTTTCTTTTTACGAAGATTCAATCGATAAACTTTGTTTGGATTTTGTAATGCTTCTGAAAGTTCGGTATACTCGGTTTCATGTGCAAGAGTAATGGAATCGAGCAACTGTGCATTAACATTTCCTGCTAACAGAAATAATAAAATAAATGATAGATATTTCATAATCGTTTATTATGATTGATGATTATATGTATACAAAGTTGAGAAAAATCCATGATCTTTTATATGACAACTCATTTTTTACAATAATATTTTCAAAGCAGCTTCTTTATCAAGTATTAATTGTTCTTTCAGTTTATTTATATCCGGAAAGTAAATTTCATTACGCAACCGCTCCATGAATAAAATAGTAATATTGCTATTGTATATTTCCCCTGAAAAATTAAAAATATTCACCTCGTTCACTCTTTTAGTACCTCCGATTGTAGGGCGAATACCTGTGTTCAGCATTCCATTATAAACAGTATTATCAACAATTACTTTTACAGCATAAACTCCATCAGCAGGGATTAATTTATCTGTTTCATTAACTTCAATGTTAGCAGTAGGAAAGTTTAGTGTTCGTCCTAATCCGTTTCCCTTTACAACTTTTCCTGTAATAGAATAAAAATACCCAAGGTATTTATTGGCTTTAGCAATTTCCCCGGCTAATAAAGCATTTCTTATTTTTGTAGAGCTTACCGCTTCTTCATTAATATATTGGGCAGAAACTTCTTCAATGTTAAATGAATATTTTTCCGAAAGATATTTTAAATGAGAAATGGAACCCTCCCTGTTATTGCCGAAATGGTGGTCGTAACCTATGACCAGCGTTGCCACTTTGATTTTATCTACCAAATAATCTTTTATGAATTTGTCATAAGGTATTTTTGAGAATTCCTTTGTGAAAGGAATAATTATAAGGTAATCGATGCCCAGAGGTTCAAAGAGTTTTATTTTTTCCTCGGTTGTATTGATAATGTATAATTTTTTCTTGTGATTGCAAAGCACAGCCTGTGGATGAGGCGAAAAAGTAATCGCTACCGAATTACCGTTGATTTTTTTAGCTATAGTAATAATGCGCTCGATAATTGCTTTATGCCCGCAATGGACTCCGTCGAAAGAACCAATGGTAACTACAGGGTTAACAAAAACCGGTAATTTATCGATATTTCTGATTATTTTCACTTTAACTGTTAAAATATTTTCGATGTAAAATTTATTGGTACTGCGAATTTTCAAAATTAGCAAAAATATTATTCCCTAAAGATTGCGTAAAACGAATAAATATTTTAATTTCGTTCGCAGAAAATGTTTTTGAACCTAAAATAAAATTCGAATATGCCAAACAACATTGGGAAAATAGCACAGATCATAGGTCCTGTGATTGACGTTGTTTTTGAGGAAGACAAACTTCCTAATATTTATGATGCGCTTGAAGTTTTCAGGCCCGATGGACAAAGAGTTGTTCTGGAATGCCAGCAGCATATTGGCGAAGATACTGTTCGTACCCTTGCAATGGATTCAACTGATGGGTTAAGCAGGGGAATGGATGTTACAGCATTAGGAACGCCTATTTCTATGCCCGGAGGAGAATATATAAGAGGCCGACTTTTTAATGTCATTGGTGATGCTATTGATGGAATGCCTGCTGTTCCCAAAGGAAAGCTGAACAGTATTCATCGCGATCCTCCGCGGTTTGAAGATCTTTCAACACAAAAAGAAGTTCTGTATACAGGGATTAAAGTAATTGACCTTATTGAACCTTATGCAAAAGGCGGTAAGATTGGACTCTTTGGTGGTGCAGGTGTTGGAAAGACCGTTATCATTATGGAATTGATTAACAATATTGCTAAAGGATATTCGGGAATGTCAGTATTTGCAGGTGTTGGCGAACGTACGAGGGAAGGTAACGACCTGCTGCGTGATATGATAGAATCGAATGTTATCTGCTATGGTGATAAATTTAAAGCATCAATGGAAAAAGGAGGCTGGGACCTCAGCCTTGTTGATGAAGACAAACTGAAAGAATCAAACCTGGCGCTGGTGTTCGGACAAATGAATGAACCTCCCGGAGCACGTGCTCGTGTTGCATTATCTGGATTATCGCTGGCAGAATATTTCCGCGATGGCGATGAACAGACAGGTGGACGTGACATTTTATTTTTCATGGATAATATTTTCCGTTTTACCCAGGCCGGTTCTGAAGTTTCAGCATTACTCGGGCGTATGCCTTCAGCAGTAGGTTATCAGCCTACTCTGGCTACCGAAATGGGTATTATGCAGGAACGCATTACATCAACCAAGCGTGGTTCTATCACTTCGGTTCAGGCAGTGTATGTACCTGCTGACGACCTTACTGACCCGGCTCCTGCAACTACTTTCGCTCACCTTGATGCGACTACAGTTCTTGACAGGAAAATTTCAGAAATGGGAATTTACCCGGCAGTTAGTCCGCTTGATTCTACATCAAGAATTCTTACTCCGGATATTGTTGGTGCAGAACATTACAACACGGCTCAGCGCGTTAAGGAAATTTTACAACGTTATAAAGAACTCCAGGATATTATTGCTATTCTTGGTATGGACGAACTTTCTGATGAAGATAAACTTGTTGTTCATCGTGCAAGAAGAGTACAGCGTTTCCTTTCACAACCGTTCCACGTTGCTACACAATTTACCGGTATTCCCGGGTCATTTGTAAGTATTGAAGATACCGTGAAAGGATTCAAAATGATTATGAATGGTGAAGTTGACGAATATCCTGAAATGGCTTTCAGTATGGTGGGTACTATTGAAGAAGCTATTGAAAAGGGAAAGAAAATGATTGCGGAAGCAAAATAAAAATAATTTGAAGTTTAAATTCGCCGTTTTTTAGTGGCGGATTTAAACTTCAAATATCAAACATTATACGATGCTCATAGAAATTATTACACCCGATAAAAAAGTATTTTCAGGAGAAGTAAGTTTGGCTAAATTCCCTGGTACCAATGGCTCTTTTGAATTACTGAATAATCATGCTCCTATTATTTCTACCCTTACCAAAGGAAAAATAAAAATTATTGATTCGGAAAAGAAAACCCAGTTTTTTGAAATTAATAGCGGAGTAGTTGAAGTTCAGAAAAACAAGATTATTGTTTTAGCTGAATAAATTTTATTTTCAGTTTACAATTTATTATTTACAATTCTCAATTCAGACCCGCATTGGCGGACTGCATTCTGCATTCTCTCTGTGAACCTTTGTGTTGCTCTGCGCACTCCGTGTTATAAAAAAGATTATAACAACAATCTATTTACATCCTGTTTTATAATTACACAAAATAAATTTATAACTTTGAAAAACTCATTTGAGTTTTATATTCGTACTTATACCAAATGTTAATTCGATTATAAAAAACGAAAGTCAAATTTTTTATATACTATTCAGTAATAATGTTAAAAAAGTGTTTATGAAAAAATTTAGTTGCGCATTAGTTATAGGGTTTATATTATCCGGGACATCTTTTTCCCAAACCATAAAAATCGATTCAATAAATTCATCAATACTAAAAAGAAAAGTTGCAACCACAATCATACTTCCATCAGATTATGACACAACTAAGATTTATCCGGTACTTTATTTTTTGCATTGGTGGGGTGGCGATAATAATAGCTATTTATCGACCAGCCTGATTACAGAAATGAAAAACAGGAAAATAATTATTGTAACTCCAAATGCAGATACATGCTGGTATGTAAACTCGTTTTCTGATACGGCAAATAAATACGAAGATTTTTTGTCTCTGGAATTATTCAAATACATTGATAAAAAATATAAAACAGATTCTAAACGACAAGCTATTGGCGGTTTTTCGATGGGTGGTTATGGTGCAGTTCAAATTGGATTAAAACATACAGATCGTTTTAAATATATTGCTTCAGTTTGCGGGGCAATAAATGCCCCATTTTATGATATTCCATTAACTTTGGAATCACCTCTTAATTTTATTATCAATAGCGTAAGGCTATCGTTTGGTAATGAAAAATTTTATAAACCCAATAACACGAATGTATTTTCAATTATTAAAACAATAAAATCATCCGATAATTTGTTGATTTATCTTGCCGTTGCAAAACAAGACGAATTTGATTTTATAGTACCGCAGCATAAAATATTTATTAAAGAACTCGAAAGTAAAAAAATAAAATACCTGTATAATGAATTTGATGGTGGACATTTTGATGGCAAAGTACTTGATGCTTGCTTATCATCATTATTAGATAAATTTTTAGAAATATAATTCAGAATTAAGATTCGCCTTGGCAGACTGCATTTTGAATTTCTCTGTGAATTTTGTGTAATAAAAAAGGAAAAATTATAATAACAACAATCTGTTCGCATCCTGTTTTACAAAAACAAAAAGCAGCATTGTAAATGCCCAAAGCGATGAACCGCCGTAACTGATAAAAGGCAACGGAATTCCTATTACCGGGGCAAGCCCTATGGTCATAGCGATATTTATGGTGAAGTGGAAAAATAAAATAGAAGCAACACCATATCCATAAATTCGCGCGTAAGTTGAACGTTGTCGTTCCGCCATAAAAATAATGCGAAGGAAAAGCCAGACATAAAGAACAATTACCAGGAGACTTCCTACAAATCCCCATTCTTCACCAACAGTGCAATAAATAAAATCGGTGCTTTGCTCGGGAACAAAATCAAATTTTGTTTGTGTGCCTTGTAAAAATCCTTTTCCGAAAAATCCACCCGACCCAATAGCAATCTTTGATTGATTTACATTATATCCAACACCTTTGTAATCGTGAATTTTCCCGGTCAGAACATCTATCCTGTCTTTCTGATGCGACTCTAAAACATTTTCATATACATAATCAACCGAGAAAACAAAACCCGATGTAACTATTAATAAAAATGCAAGAGTGAAAATTTCTTTTTTCCTTTTACGGATATACATGAAAAATATTAATGCAACCAATACCAGGGCGCCGATAATAATGAATTTATTTATAAGTAATGAAAGAAAAAATAATACGATAGCAAAAAGTCCTACTATAAGTACGTTTCCTGAAAGACCTTCACGATAAAGTACAAAAATAAACGCTACATAAACAATGGCAGAACCGGTATCATTCTGAAGAAGTATCAGAATGGCGGGGAATCCGAGGATAAGAGCAGAGAGCATTTTCGTTCGGATATCCTGCATGCGGATATTTGTTGTGCTAAGGTATTTTGAAATGGCTAAACAAGTTGCGAATTTAGCAAATTCGGAAGGTTGCAATTTAAAACTACCTATCAGGAACCATGATTTAGAGCCAGCTGTAACACTACCAAAAAGTAAGACGCCAATTAATAGAACAATTACAATAGCATAAAAAATATATGAAAATGCCGGGAAGAATTTTATATCGGTTGACATGATTATTAATGCAATAACGATTGCGCAAACAATCCAGATCATTTGCTTGCCGTAGCTTTGCGAGAAATCAAAGATGCTTGTATGTTCATCATTATATACGGCCGAATAAATATTCATCCAGCCGATAAGAACCAGGGCGAGGTATATCCCTATAGTTATCCAGTCGATATTTTGAAATATGTTTTTTTGTTCTCGCATTAGTAATAAACTTTTCCTTCTTTCATTCGTTTTTCCAGGTCAACACGTTCAACTTTTCCGTTCAGGTATTTTTCAACCATAAGGCTGGCAATAGGAACTGCCCATGTAGCACCCCATCCGCCGTTTTCCACCACAACAGAAATAACAATTTTTGGATTATCTATAGGCGCAATTAAAATAAAAATAGAATGGTCTTCTCCATGGGGGTTTTGTGCCGTACCAGTTTTTCCGGCCATTTTGATTCCTTTAATTTTAGCTCCTGTTCCGGTTCCTGCTTCCACAACCTGGTTCATGCCTTCAAGAATAATATCAAAATATTTTTCATCAACATCAACCTTTTGTTTTGTGGTATATTTTTTATCCAGCGTTTTTTTGTCACCAATACCTTTTACAATATGAGGTATGTAATAATAACCTCTGTTTGCAAGTATGGCAGAAAAGTTAGCCATTTGAAGTGGTGTTGCCAGAACTTCACCTTGTCCTATCCCGATAGAAATAATTGAAAGTGCTCTCCATTTGTTATAACCGTGAAGTTTATCGTAATACTCTGCTGTAGGAAGGTTTCCGGGTAATTCGCTCCACAGGTCATCATCGAATCTTTTTCCAAAACCAAAACTTAAAGCCATATTACGCCATTTATTGAAAGCATCGCGTGTTTTTTTATAACCCGATTTTTCCAGTATGGCTTTAAAAGTATAGCTGAAATAAGAATTACATGAATGTTGTATGGATGCCGACAGATCGCATGGTGATGGATGGTTATGACATTTGATATTTATTTTTCCCATATGAAATCCTAAGCTGCATGGAAACCTTGTACCACTGGTAATGACACCCAGCTGCTGCCCGATCAATGCATTCAAAATTTTAAAAGTTGAACCCGGAGGATACTGTGCCATTAACGCCCTGTTGAATAAGGGTTTTTGTTTTATATCAAGCAGCAACTTGATGTAGTTTTGTGAACGGTCTCTTCCTGCCAATAAATTTGGATCGTAAGTAGGGCTTGAAACCAGCGCCAGTATTTCCCCTGAAGATGGTTCAATGGCAACAATACTGCCGCGTTTATTTGCCATCAGTTCTTCGCCATATGCCTGTAAATCGGCATCAATAGAGCAATACAAATCCTGTCCTGCTTTTGAAACTGTATCGAAACGCCCGTTTTGAAAACTGCCTTTCTCACGGTTGAATGCATCAACCATAATTATTTTTGCTCCTTTTTTTCCACGTAATTCTTTTTCATAACTTTTCTCAATACCGCTTATGCCAATGTAATCGCCGGATTTATAATAGCTATCTTTTTCAATCATTGCAGGACTTACTTCGCCGATGTAACCTAAAGTGTGAGCTGCTACGGATAGAGGGTATTTGCGAACAGTACGCGGCTGCACATAAAATCCTTTGAATTTATAAAGTTTCTCTTGTATGAACCCGTATGTTTCTTTGGATATCTCTCGCTCAAAAATAGAAGGAGCATACATGGAATAACTACGTGCTTTTTTTAATTGTGATTCGTATCTTTCATGTGTAATGTTTAGAAGCTTGCAAAGTTCGGCGGTATCAACATCTTCCATTCGTTGCGGAGTAACCATTAAATCATAAGTAGCTTCATTATATACTAAAATTTTCCCGTTACGATCATATACCAAACCACGTGCAGGAAATTCAGTAATGGGTCTTAAAGCATTACTGTTTGCGGATAATTTATAACTGTCATCAATTATCTGAAGATAAAAAATCCGGAGAACAAAAATAATCCCAACCATAATAAATGATCCATTTATTACGTATTTACGGTCAGAATATGTTGTTTTCATTGACATGATTAATGCGAAAAAATAAAATGCAAAATTAATGTGTTCCGTTCAACCGGCGAATTTTTAAATAATGTAATTATTAATTTTTATAAACAGTTTTTCAGAAAAGATTTCTCTGAAAAATATTTAATAAATCAGGAAGTGATGATTATCGGGATACAATGAATTTTGCTGAATTATGGGTTGCTTTATCGAATACTTTAATGAAATATATTCCGGAAATTAAATCAGAAATACTTACACTCAATTTATTATTTTCAGGTTTTATATTTTGTTTGCTTTTTATGAGTCGACCTTGTATATCGTAAACTTCAACGTTATAAATATTGCCAGGGTTGATTCCTGAAAATCCGATTTCAATATGATTTTGAAGAATATCAGAAAAAACTTTTATATGGTTTTCAATGCTTAATGGATTTTTATGAATCACATATCGGTCGATAAGAGAATCCCTGATATTGTAAAAGCTGAACACGATGCTGTCGGCATAAGGTTGTACCAGTTGAGCGCCCCAGCATTCGGTATAAATAAATTGACTTTCGGGGATTTGAGTGTATGTACTATAAAGAGCAGCTCCTCCTGTACCATTTACAAAATAAGTAATTCCTTCAGCCGACAATCTTTCATATTGATGATTATGACCGTTAATAACAACATCAGCTCCCCACGCGCCAAAAGGCCATCGCATATATGTAAGGGAAGGATGTGCCCCTGATGTGTAAGGAGGATGATGAAACACAACAATATTCCAGTTGCTGTCGGCCATTGATAATTCATTTTTTAACCATAAACCCTGAACGGATGTGTCGGCAACTCCATCTATTTCCGAAGGGTTGCTGTTTATAATATAAAATGAAACATTTCCTATTTCAACTTTATAATATCTTTCATTACCCGGATAAGTAAAGTAATCCAGGAATTGGGTAAGCCCGTTACCATTTAGAACATGATTGCCTATGCAGGAATAAAATTTGTTTACTGTTGCTGTACTTCCAAAAACACCGTTGTAAGGGAAAATGTAATCCGAATAATATTTGCCAACCATTGTGTCGATAGTGCTTCCGGCAGTCGCATCGAAAATATCACCGGTTAAAACTATTAAATCAGGATTCCAGCTTTTTACCAACATGGCAACAGAATCAACACGGACCGGTGTGTTTTCAAAATCGCCAACTACTGCAATATTCTGTGAATGCAACATGGCTGCGTTAAAAAATAAAACAGATAAAAATATTTTTTTATAAATTCGAATCATCAATTTGTTTCGCCCCATATAAAATTTTCTTTATGTATTCCTGTTAAAGATAGGATTTTGTTTATCACGGTTGTATAGCTTTCTTCAGCATTTTTTGGCAAACTATAAAACGAAGGTGATGCCGGACAAATAATTCCTCCTGCTTCAGTAATCGTTTTCATGTTATTGATATGAATAAGATTCAAAGGCATTTCGCGGGTTACAAGAATAAGGGTCTTTCTTTCTTTTAACATTACATCAGCAGCACGGGTAATTAAATCGGTTGCCATTCCTGATGCTATTTTCCCGAGCGTTCCCATAGTGCACGGACAAATAATCATTGCATCAAAGCCTGCAGAGCCTGATGCAGGTGATGCATAAAAATCATCAGGTCGAAAAATTTTAAAAGGAAGATTCTCTATTTTATCTTTTGGTAATTCATATTTCCATACTTCGCGTGCATTGTCCGAGAAAATTACTGCAATATTTTTTATCGGAAATTTTATTTCCAATAATTTTTTAAAAAGAAGTTTTGTGTATATCACTCCACTTGCACCTGTAACCGCTATGATTATTTTTTTATCAGTCATTTTTATTTCCAAAACAATAATATAAGGCAAATTGAATAACATTATTGTATTCTCCGCGATTCATAAGGTATACTGCTCCGCTGGCATGTGGGCGTATAGGTAAAATGGAATAGGAGTATCGAGTATTTATCCAAAAATTATCAGTAAAATAATAATATGCTCCGAGTTGTGAACTCAATTCAAACTTATGAAAATTGGGGATATTAGGGTCATAAGGGAATTCGCCATCCTGGTTGCCTTCTTTTGATTTTGCAAGGTATCCGAAAGCAATGCCTGCTTCCACCGAAAATTTATTTTTATGAACATAACGGATT
The DNA here is from genome assembly GCA_035353855.1 of Bacteroidales bacterium. NCBI lineage: Bacteria > Pseudomonadati > Bacteroidota > Bacteroidia > Bacteroidales > Bacteroidales bacterium. Next base: position 53,226 of record DAOQAK010000013.1, read on the forward strand.
AAGAAAGGAACTTCAAAATAATTTAAACGAAGATTGTAAATAAAGTAATCACCAATATCTGGGTTTTGGTTTTTATAACTTCCTTTCTGAATAAATTTAAGTTCCATTTGCCATAATAAGTTTTTTGTTAACCCATGATTGACAAATGCGCCCACATTCAGTCCTATTCTATGGTAACCGGCATAAGTATCCCCATCAACCTGGCTGGTGGAAAAGCCCCCAATAAGGCCGCCGTTAAAACTTTGTGCATTCATATTAATGCACATATACATGAAGATGATTAACGGTAGAAAAATTTTTTTCATTTCAGATTTCAGAAATATGTATCAGTTTTTGTTTTACGGTTTCGGGTGAAATACTTTCAATGCATTCACAATGTTTTTTCTTTCGGCATTTATTGCATTTTTTATCCTTTACAAGGAAATATGCATGTAACCCCAGCGGAGCCCAGCGCCCTGGATGTATCGGACGCATAGGAGCATATAATCCTACAGCAACTTTTCCGAGAGCTGCTGCAATATGTAATGGACCGGTACTCGCAGCCAATACACCATCAGCAGCTGCAATAAAACTAATAAATTGTGATAAGGGCATATTACCGGGTAATGCAGTTACCTTTGAGTAAGGATCTATCAAATGCAATTTTACATGTTCCTGTTCTTCCTCTGTTCCTGAAATAAATATTTTAAATTTATCTTCAGGAAGAATTTTAATTAATTCTGAATAATTTTTCATACCCCATTCTCTGGCACTGCCTTTTGATTTTGGGTGTATGATCAGATTGAATTTTTTATTATCAAGAAGAGTATAGAATTCAGGTTTTAGTTTTTCGATTTTGGTTAACCCGTAAAATTTTGGGATCTCATGCTTTTCGTAACGTTTCTTTGCCCCCAGGCTGAATAAAAGTTTTAAGTTTAACTGTGCTTCATGATGGGGCGAACTTTTACGCGATAATTTGATAATACTGTTACATGTAAGCCAGTGATAGTAACGATTTGAAGTTCCAACACGCAGAGGTATACCTGTTTTTTTTGCTAATGTGGCAATTTCTTTTCTCGGGAAAATATGCACAATAACTTCTGCTTTTACTTTTTTTAGTTCTTTAATACGTTCTTTTTCGCTTTCATGTTTTTCAATGTCATCCCATGCAATAAATTCATCGATATAAGAGCAGGAGTCAGCAATAGGTTTTGTGTAATTTCTTCCCATAAAGATAATGGTTGATTGCGGAAAGAGATGTTTTAAAACCCCTGCAACAGGGAGTGCAAGCACTACATCGCCGATGCCATCAGTGCGGCTTATCAGTATGCGTTTATAGGACATTGTTCTGGTTTGTAACAAAGATATAAATTTATTGAAATAAAATACTTTATTAAAATCAGAATTTTAAAAAGAATTATGTCTTGTCAGGTTAACAGGAATAATTAATATCAGAAGATTTCTATAACACGGATCATTAAAATGATTCCGAAAACAACAAGTAAAATACCAACAAGGTGATTGATTCGAAGCTGAATTCTTGGTCTTAAATATTTTTTTATTTTATTTCCGATAAAGCTTTTTAAAACATCAAAACCAAAAATGGTTGTAAGTGTCCCGGAAAAAAACACAATGGAATTATCTAAAAGTTTGCCGGGTTCCGATTGTGCTTTAACGGATAACATTGCCGTTAACCAGATGAATAATATAAAAGGATTGGCAATGTTTAGAAAAAAACCTTTTACAACATATTTGATATGTTTTTGATTTTTATCGGGAGTTTTATAATTGGGGCTTCTTCTTCTAAGAATATCGGGTTTTTTAAAAAAAGTATATGTACCATATATTATTAGAATAATCCCTCCGATAAAACCTATATATAATTTATTTTCTTTGGATTCATAAATTGAAGAGAGTCCCAAAAAACATAAAAGTATTAAAAATAAATCGCATGTAAGAATTCCGAGGGCCATATATATGGCGGGTTTAAAACCTCTATCGATGCCTGTTTGAATAATGGTGAAAAAAGCAGGACCAAAAGAAATAGAGATGATAAAACCCCAGATAATGCCTTCAAATAATATACGAATCATTTTAAGTTTGCGATTTTTTGTATTCAGTAAGAAAGTTTTCCCAATCTGTTAATTTTTCGTTTTTCAATACGCGTGGAAACTTATTCTGTGCACCTTCTTTTCCTTTTTGTTTCATCCAACTATAAAAAACTTCTGTTGGAACAATTTCGGCAAAAATTTCTTTTATGGCTGCAATTCTTTCCACACGATAATCGTCGTTTAATATTTTAAGGTATTCGTCTATTTTGGTTTTTACGAGATTTGCATCAATTTGGTTATCTGTTCCGATATACCATTTATGAGCAAACATACTTTCATATTTTATTCCGGCAACAGTGAACTCGCGGACTTCAATATTAAATTCGTCTTCGAGCATTTGTATTGCCCTGTTCATGTTTTCCTGCGAAAGATGCTCGCCGCAAAGACTTAAGAAATGTTTTGTCCTTCCGGTAATCACAATTTCGCTTCGTTCTTTTGAAGTGAATTTAATCGTGTCGCCAACAAGATATCGCCATGCACCGGCACAGGATGATAAAAGTAACGCGTATTCTTTACCTTCTTCTACATCTTCAATAGTAATTGCTTTTGCCGTGCTTTTTATATTATTGTCATCATCAAAATTTTCTTCATTAAAAGTAACGAATTCAAAGAACAATCCATTATCCAGAACCAATTCCATAGAACTGGTATTGGGCCTGCTCTGATATGCAATAAATCCTTCAGATGCCAGGTATGTTTCAATATAAGTTATAGGTTTGCCTAATAATTTTTCAAAGCCTTTTACGTATGGTGATAACGAAACGCCTCCATGAACGTAGATGGAGAAGTTTGGCCATATATCATGAATATTATTCAGGTTATAAGTTTGAATGATTCTTTCAAGAAGGATTTGTATCCATGCCGGAACACCGCAGATAACGCCAATGTCCCAGTTAGGCGCATTTTTTATGATTTCTTCCAGTTTGGTTGGCCAGTTACGTTCTTTCGATATTCTTTTTCCGGGTTTATAAAAATGTTGAAACCAGAATGGAATATTTCCGGCAGTGATTCCTGATAGATCGCCTTCGTAATAAGTTCCGTTGTATTGTAAATGGGTGCTTCCGCCAAGCATTAATATTCCTTTTTCAAAAAAATCATTTGAAAATTCATAGCGTGCCAGCGAAAATATTTGCCTCACGCTTGTCTTCTGAATTGCTTTAAGCATGTCACTGGTAACCGGAATATACTTGCTGGATGCTTCGGATGTTCCCGAACTTAGTGCAAAATATTTTATTCTTCCGGGCCAGCATACAAATGGTTCCCCGTTAAGCGAGCGGTACCACCATTTTCTGAAAATAAGATTATAATCACTTACGGGTACTTTTTGCTGAAATGCGGAAACAAGATTTTTTTCTTTCAATAATTCTGAAAAGTTATAATGTTCTCCAAAAGCTGTAATACTGGCTTTTCTTAATAATTTTTTTAGTGTATGCTTTTGTGCTATATGCGGCTTTGGCTTGAGCGAATCAAGCGGTATCTTGCTCCTCAGTTCAATAGCACTTTTGATAATTGATCCTAATAAAGGCATTAATCAGATTTTAGTTAAAACTATAAAAGTGTAAAATTAAAAAAAATATACTTATACACTAATAACATAACTGTTTCTTATTTAAATTCGCATATCTTATTATTTCATTAATTTATACCAACTTACTGAAAATGAAAATTAAAAAAATCATAAAAATCTTTTTTTGTATTATTCTTTTTGTATTTCTTGCAGTAATACTATATTTCGGAGGAATTATCATATATGATACTTCAAAAGATTATAAACCCGAAAGCAAAGAAAAAATTAATATCTCGGGCAAGGCATGTTATGATAGTCCCGATACCGTAATAAGCCTTTTAAGCTGGAATATTGGCTATTGCGGGCTTGGCAAGGATATGGATTTCTTTTATGATGGCGGGAAAAAAGTCAGACCTTCAAGAGAAGATTTTCAAAAATACCTGAACGGCGTGATAAATAAGATTTCGGGCTTCGACACAATAGACATCATCATGTTGCAGGAAGTTGATACAAGCGCTAAAAGGAGCTATTATACCAATGAAGCCGACCTGATAAAAAAATTCAAACCTTTGTATGCATTTATGTTTGCCAAAAACTATGATGTGAAATTTGTTCCATTGCCTGTTTTCAATCCTATGGGAAATGTGCTTTCAGGAATGATTACGCTTTCAAAAATAAATCCCGTTGAAGCCTACCGATATTCATATCATTCAGGTTATGCATGGCCAAAAAATGTGATGATGCTCGACCGCTGTTTGATTTATACCCGTTATAATTTTTCAAACGGGAAAAAAATTATTGTGCTGAACACTCATAATTCAGCTTTTGATGATGCAGTTGAATTGCGCGAAGTAGAAGCTTATATCATCAAATCGATTATGCTTGATGAATACGCAAGAGGGAATTATGTGATTGCTGGTGGCGACTGGAATAGAAATCCTCCCGGTTTCAACCAGGCAAAAATTTCGGATGGTAATGCAAATTGTACGGCATGCCCTGCAATTGATACTGGGTTTTTACCTAAAGGATGGAAATGGATTTATGATAAATCAAAACCTTCTAACAGGAACGTAAACGAAGCATATAAAAAAGGAAAAACAAAAACAACCGTCATAGATTATTTTGTAGTATCTCCAAATGTTGAAGTACTCGAAAATAAAACCATTTCCGATGATTTTGAATTCTCCGACCATCAACCGGTATTTATGAGAATAAAATTGAAAACCGATACCATCAAACCAGACACGTCAGCTTTAATCAAAAAAGAAAAAATTGTTAAAAAGAAAAAAATAAAGACCGCATCTAAGTAATTGCTGTTACGTAATTTTGTTTAAAAAATAAGAAAGGATAAACTAAAATTAATTTTTATCCGTTTATAAACTTGTGCTGAGAAACTTTTTTCTATTAATATTTATTTTTATACAATCGGCTGTTTCCTGTCAAACGCTGAATGGTGTACTTACTGATGAAAGCGGGGTTCCGGTTCCGGGTGCTAACATTTATATTAAAAATGGCGAGGCAGGCGTTATTACTGATAAAAATGGTTCGTATCAGATTTCTGTAAAAACAGGAAAACAAACTGTTGTTTTCAAAATGATGGGATATAACACCATCGAAAAAGAATTATTCATAAATGGAAAAGCACAATTCAAATTTGATACTGTTTTTAGTATTAATGCAAAACTGTTGAATGAAGCAATTGTTACATCCAATACACGCGATCTTGGAAAATCAATAATTCAGAATGTAAAAGATAAAAGAAAAGATTATCTTGATTCGGTTCGGAATTATCAGTGTATAACGTATCGCCGTATTTCGCTCGAAAATATTGAGCCCAAGCTTGTAATGGATTCTGTCGAAAAGAAACAAAGAGATAGCGTTGAGGCCGGTTTAAATAATACTGAAATAAAAAAAACAAAACGTGAAATAAAAAGAGAATTAAAAAAAGAAGCCAAACTGCATAGCAAAGATACCACCAGAAATAAAAAAGAAGAAATCAAGATGGTACAATATGTTTCGGATCTTGATGAAGTTATTTCAAAAATTTATTTTGAACGACCTGCAAAATATAAAGAATCGGTAATAGCTGAAAATTTATACAATATAAGGTGGCCCGGATATTTTTATATTATTTCCGGTTCTGATATGTCGGGTGGCTTTGTTGCCGGAAATGGCTATCAGTACACCGATCCATATGTGATTATCAATAATGCTTCAACCGCAGATTTTAATTTTTATAAACCTACAATTACACAACCTTCAATTTGTATAAAGCCTTTATTGTCGCCACTTGCGCCGGGTTCAGCATTGTCGTATGTTTACGATTACGAAGGTGTTTATTACAGCGATAATAAAAAATATTATAAGATCAGAGTCAAACCTTTATTCCCGGCAGATGCATTGTACAGCGGCACAATTGATGTACACGACAGTACATGGGAGCTGCATTCGGTCGATTTGAAAATTAATTCTGATGTATTGTTGTTCTGTAAAAGTTTCAGAATACAACAGGATTATAAAACAATCTCGGGAATAAGTGTTCCAGCAAAAAGTACTTTTACATATGAGATCAAAGAAGGAAGAAGGAATATAACAGGTGTAACAAGTATTGTTTATTCGGATTATAATTTAAACGACACTATCCCTCCAAAAACATTTTCTTCTGAAGTTAAGGAATACCAGGAAACGGCAACCGATAAAGATTCTGCATGGTGGGCTGAAAACAGGCCATTCGAACTTACTTTGAATGAAAAGAAATTCATCAGGAAAACCGATAGTTTATCGGCATATTACAATAGCGATGAATATATTTTTAAAACCGATTCATCAACTAACCACATTGATATTTGGAATGTTTTATATAAAGGGATTAGCCAGGTAAACCGCAAAAAACAAATTGTTTATTTTATAAATCCTTTGGTCGCACAAATAAATCCATTGGGAATAGGGGGCTACAGACATACACTTGGTTTTACTCTTTATAAAAGATTTCCGAATGATTATTTATTGGAAACTGACGAGCTTTTGAATTATGGCTTTAACAATAAGGATTTACGCGGGAAAATAGGAGTAGGACTAACATATTTTCCGAAAAAATTTGTGAGAACTTTCATTCGTTTTGGTGATTATTACGACCAGGTAAACAGCAATGCATCTATAAGTTCAATGTTTAGCAGAAGCAATTATGCGCGCACACAAACATTCAGTATTGCACAAAGAATGGAAGTTATAAATGGTTTATTTGCCGAGCTTACTTATATTTATTCCGATCAGACGCCAATTGCCGGAATGCATTTGGATCAATGGTCTAATAGTATTTTCGGTGAAGTGAACACTCCGCTTGATTTTGTAAGATATACCAAATCAGAATTTCAATTAGAGATGAGATATTTATTTCATCAGAAATATGTGATGCGAAAAAACCGTAAAATTATTTTAGGAAGTAATTGGCCTGAGCTTACTTTCCTTTGGAGGAAGGGTGTTCCGGATATCCTGAATAGCGAAGTGAATTTCGATTATTTTGAGTTAGGTACGAATTACGAAATAAAAATTGCGCGATGGGGTAGGTTTAATTGGTCGGTAAAAGGCGGCTCGTTCGTGAATAAGGAAAGTTTAAGGATACTTGAATATAAATATTTCAGAGGTTCCGATAAAATATTTTTCAGCAGTCCTTCAAGAACATTGCAGCTATTAGGCCCAACATTAAACAGTTCTTCGGCATTTTTTCAATTTAATTTTATTCATCATTTTGAAGGAGCCATTATGGATAAGATTCCTTTGATGAGTCGTCTGCGAATAGGACTGGCTGCAGGAGGCGGAGGATTGATGATGCAGGAAAACGGTTTTCGGCAAGCTGAAGTCTTTGGCGGACTCGAACGTGTTATTCGTATTCGCCGTGAATTGTTCCGCATAGGTGTGTTTGCTGTAACTGCCGATAACAACTTAAGCAAAGCAGATTTCACTTTAAAATTCGGAGTGAATTTCTATAACAGTTATAGTAAAAAGTGGGATTATTAAAATTAATCTGTAATAAAAAAATCGGAAGCTATTCCATCAGCAAATAATTTTCCGACATCAGTAAGAAAAATTTTATTGTCATTTATTTCAATGTATTTTTTTTCAGAATATTTTTTTGAAAGATTTACTATCCTTGATTTTTCTGACCCTCCAAATGTTTTTTCAATATGCTGTAAATCGCACCCCCACATGGTTCTTAGCGATGTAAGAATATATTCATTTAGTTTTTGCTCGGTAGTTAAAATCTCTTTCTCGGCTGGCAGTTTACCTTCTGAAATACTTTTCAAATATTTTGGCAGACTTGCTTCATTCCATTGTCGCGATAAAATATTAAACGAATGTGCGGCAGGACCAAGTCCCAGGTATTTACAGCCTTTCCAGTAAGAAGTATTATGTTTTGAAAAATATCCGTCTTTACAAAAATTACTGATTTCATAATGCAGGTAATTATTTTTTTTCATTTCATCAATTAATATTCTGAAATGTGAAATGCCCTGTTCTTCGTCGATTGGTTGAACTTTTTTTGATTGAATCTGTTTGTAAAGTAAAGTTTTTTCTTCAACAGTAAGACAATATGCTGAAATATGAGGAACAAGAAATGAAACTGCTTTGTGAATATTTTCTTTCCATGCTTCTTCTGCTTGCGAAGGAATCCCGTAAATGAAATCGATACTCAGATTTTCAAAACCTGCATCCTGACTACGTTTTACCGATGCCTCGGCTTGTGAAGCATTATGCGCACGTTTTAAATATTTTAAATCTTCATCATCGAACGACTGAACACCAATACTCAAACGGTTTATTGAAGCACTTTTCCATTCTTTGAGTTTGGCTGATGAAACATCATCGGGATTTGCTTCCAAAGTGATTTCGGAATTATTGATGACATCAAATGTTTTATGAATTTGTTCAATTATTTTTGAAATATATGATGAAGGTAACAATGAAGGAGTTCCGCCACCAAAATATATGGTTTCAATTTTTTCATTTTCCAAATAATTTTTTTGAAGCAAGATTTCTTTTTGTAATGATTCAAAAAATAAATCAATGTAAGTTGATGAAGCAACAGAGTAGAAATTGCAATAAATGCATTTGCTTTTACAAAATGGAATATGAATATATATTCCTGCCATTTTAAAAATTTTATTGCGAAGTTAAGGATAAATATTTTTTAGGGTAAATAAAAAAACCGCTTGTTATAGCGGTTTTTTATGCGAATACAAACATCAATTAATGTATGACATTTATTTTGATAGGTTTACTTTCGTTGCCTTGTATATAAAGAAGGTAAAGTCCATTATTAATATCAGAGAAATCAAATAAAAAATTATGAATATCAGTTGTATTAGTTTTTAAATAATTTGTAACATCTTTTCCGGTGATATCAATGAGTTTAAAGCTATTGATATTTTCTATTGAATATAATTGAGCAAAATTATTTACAGGGTTAGGATAGAATTTAAAATTATTTTCATAGTTCTCTTCAATAATTGTTGTAATGCATGAGTTAGTAAATTGATTAGTAGTGCTCGGCTGTAAAACTGTGGTTTCAAAATTTGACTGTGCAACAACATCATTTTTAAAAATATAATTTAAGAAACTAACAAAATAATGTCTGACGGTAGCAGTGGCATCAGTCCTTCCAATTGCACCTACAGGTTGCGATGTATTTACATAATCGCCAAAACCGCCATGATCCATACCTGTAATTAAAACCCAATAAGCACAGTTTGCAGAAGTAAATGAATTATACCCTATCAGACAATCTGCCGGTTTGCTTGATTGATCGTCAGCTCCTGCAAGGTCGAGTACTTTTCCTGTATATCCGCTTACATCCTGAGTTACAAGAATATTATTACTTGGATACGATGCAAAATAAACAATAGCATCAATTTTTCCGGGACGGTCAACCAAACAACCTGATGCATTTACGCCACCATTAGAATGACCGCCAATAGCCACTTTAGAAGAATCGGCATAGGTATAAAGCAAGCTACTTGTATTGGTAACATTTGTTAAAAACCAATCGTGAACGGCTTTAAAAGTTGTTCCATTAGGCATTCCTGCTGCTGTCTCATCAATCACCAAAACTACATAACCATATATTGCAAGATGTTTAAGATACAGATCGTAAGAGTGAACATTAATGGCACTGCTGAATAACCCATTTGCACCCGGCTGAAAAATAAACACAGGGTATTTAACTCCGGTTGGCGCTGTTACGGGATGATATATTACTACCTTTTTACTGCTTACAGTAACACTATCAGAAGTGATAGAGTAAGGTCCATCAACATAGTAAGGCGATGAAGTGGGTGCAATTTGCGATATTACGTGAAACTGCATCATAAAAAATAAAAAAATACTTAATAGAATGTTGATTTTTTTCATAGCGTTAGTTTTTTAAAAGTATACTTATGACATTTTAAAATTCTACAACAAATATATAAATTATTTTAATATTAAAATCAATAATGATAATATTTATAGGTATTTTGATATACCAAAATGTAAATTAAGGTATACCTATATATTTAAAAGGATTTAGGAACAAAGAAGGCAAAAAAATAGATTTGAGGTTTTTTCAAATCTATTTTAAAAAGTATGGAATAAATTCTTCTTTAGAAATTATATTGCACTGCAAATAAGAAACGAATATTAGAAACATAATCTGCATCAGTAATTACGCCTTTTTCATCTCTGTTTAATGTTCCTGAAGCATTCTTTGTCGCATAAGCAGCAGAGGTATATTCAAGTTCGGTCATGAACTGAAATTTTTCAGAGATAAAAATTAAACGCGGGGCAATCCGGTAAATACTTTTTATATCAGCACCTCTGTTGATTGCAGCAGTAGTAATGGGATAAGGATTACTTGCAACAGGAATGGCAGCAGGTAAACTGTAGGAAATAATTTTTTTATCAGCACCTCGATTTTGAGTGAAACCTGCAAATAATCCGGCTTGTACTCTTTTTCCATTTGTTTGAATTTCGGCCCAGGTTGAAAAAATATTATATGAAACATAGTCTTTAAAATCTTTTTGTAAATCAGTAATCCCGCAAACAGCATAACCGCCAAGCATGGTCATATCAAAAAGATTTTGTCCGTATACACCGTATAATTTGAAAGTAAGAGCAGGAATTTTATATTTCATGAAACCATATGCTGTATAACCTCCAACTTTTTCGTCGGTTTTATATTTAGTTGTTACAGCATATGTATGGGTTACAGTATTGGTGGCAGTATCAAGGATATATTTTTCAGGAGTTGTAATTACTTCGCTGTAAAGTCTTGGTACCAGTGTTTTGTAGCCACCGCCAATTCCGATAAGAAATTCTTTTTTTAAAGAATCGTTTTTTGTTCCATAGATTATTTGCGCATGCATTTCAGGAATAGCTGAGTTACGTAATGTAACAGAGGAACCACCCGGACTTGCAAAATCTCTTTGAGAATTTGCAGAAGCAACAACATTTATTTTACCAAATTTATATGTGAATTTGGCTTGAGGATTTCTTGAGAATGGTTGAAAAGGAGAACCAGTATTGAACGATACTACTCCGGGATAGCAACCTGCGATAAACATAGGATGCCATGTTTGTCCGAATAATAATTCTGTTTTCTTCCAGTTTAATTTTGCATAAGCGTGACGCAAGCGGAAACCATTTACATCAGAGAAATTCGTATTCTCATTTCCAAAGAAATCAGCTTCAATAACACCTGATGTTTTTGCTTTGAACGCATCAGGTCCACTTATTTTCCCGGTTAAGCGTGATTGTATTGAAAGAAAATTGAAATTTGATTTTGCATTAATATCATTGCCTTCTGCATCAGCAGAAACGGGCGATGGGTATAATAAAAAATGTCCTTCGCGCAAGGATACATTCTGTCGTGAATCCCAGAAGAAATCATTTTTTACAAATCCTGAAAAATCAATTCCGAATTTTTGTTCTTTATTTTGTGAAAATACGATTGAAGGTAAAATACTAGTAAGCAATACAACGAAAATATTTTTCATAAATTGATTTATTTATTTCGCGGCAAATATAGTATTATTAGAAAACTATGATAGAAAAAAATACAGAGAGGAAACCTTTTGAAAAAAATTATTTCTTTTTAACTATACCAAGTGGCATTACAGTTTTTCCAAACATTTCATTTAACACTTGTCCCATTGCAGAGTATAATGCAATCAAACCACAAATGATTCCTTCGTATCCTGCAAAAGTTTTTAATACTGTACTTTCGGTGGCATCGCCAATTGCAAGAAGGAAAAATAAAAGTGCAAGAGTTCCAAAGAGTAATTGAAGCGCAACGCTTATACGGAATGTTCCAATGAAAAGAAATATTGTAAATATTCCCCAGACAGCAAGGTACGATGCCATTTCATTTTTATCAGCAGCAGAGCCATATCCCATTTTGGGAAGAATAATAACAAACACTAATGATAGCCAAAAAAAACCATAAGCTGCAAATGCGGTTGTCCCGAACGTATTATTCTTTTTCCATTCCATAATTCCAACAATTACCTGTGCTATTCCACCTATAGTAATACCCATAGCAAGTATAGTGCTGCCTAATGCAAAGTATCCGGCATTATGTAAATTAAGAAGTATGGTTGTTAAGGCAAAGCCTGTAAGCCCTAATGGTGCAGGGTTTGCGGTATTATCCCTTAAAATTAAGTTTTGGTTTTCCATATATGATTAAGTTAGTTAGTTTGCTGCAACAAGTATACAGAAAAAATTTAAATAACAAACATATGATTATATTTGAAATAAAAAGTTTGTTTGGATAAAGCAAAACAGATTTTATCTTTGTTGTTTAATTGAATACCAAATGATAGAAACCATAAATAGAAAATTTTTACTTGTCTCTGTTTTTATTTTCTTTTTTTCAACTCATATTTTTTCCCAGCAATATAATTTTAAAAATTATACAACAGAAGACGGACTTCCAAGTAATCAGGTGTACCAGGTAATACAAGATTCCAAGGGTTATATGTGGTTTGCCACCGATTATGGTGTAAGTCGTTTTGACGGATATAAATACACAAACTATAGTACTAAAGACGGTTTACCGGATAATACAATTTTTGAAGTTTATGAAGATTACAAAGGTCGCATTTGGTTTATCTCTCGCTCAGCCAAGTTATCCTATTTTTATAATGATAGTATTCATTTGTATTGGAATAATGATAAGTTTTTAAAGTATATTGGAGATGTGCCTAATATTATAAATAAAACATTTAGTGTTGATGAACAGGATAATGTTTGTATTGGAATATATAGAAAAGGAATTTATGAAATAAGAAAAAACGGGGGAATAGTATATAAATTTAAAAGTGGTTCATTTAGCAATTCGGTTTTATATATTAATAATAAAAAGACATATATTGATATCATTATTGATACAATGGCATATAAATATAATAATTTTCATAAATTAACAATAGTTTCTGACAAAGAAGAATTTACAATAAAATTAAATAAAAATGATAACATATCTTCATTACCTTATTTGGGGATAATTAATGAAAGAGAGGCAATATATTATTCTGTAGTAGGGTATCTATATATTATTTATGATTCATCTCATTATGATTCATATTTTTTCAATAAAGACAAGATTTTGTCATTGTACAATGACCCTAAAAATAAATTATGGGTTGGGACTCAATTTGGTGGATTTTATTGTTTTAGGGATGGAGATATAACAAAAGAACCGGAACATTATTTAGAAAATAAAGCAGGTACCAGTGTAGTATGTGATAAAGAAGGCGGATATTGGTTTACTACTTTGTATGATGGAGTATATTTTCTGCCATCTATTAAATATAAAACTTATACATCAAAAGAAGGCTTAGCCGAAGATGAACAAAGTATATTAGCCACTAATGGGAAATTGGTTTATAGTGCGACATATTTAAATCCTTGTATAAATTTTATAATTGGAGATAAAATTATAAGTAAAATTTTTTTTTATGATCCTAATAAATCAATAACATCATTTTTATATGATTCTATTAATAGAACATTTTGGGTAGGTACGAGAAAAAATTTATACCAATATAAAGATAATAATCTAAAAGAGTTTGATAGAATTTATCTAATGTCTGATTCCTCGCTTTTAAAAGGTGCATTAAGCGGTGAAACTAATGAGATAGGACAGACGAAAGATGGTGATATATGGTTTGGTGCAGCTAAAGGATTATGTAGAGTATTGCAAGACAAGGTGTATTTGTATAATTCTCCAAAATATTTTTTACGCACATATACAATTCTTGAAGATAAAGCAAATACCTTTTGGCTCGGCAGCAATGATGGTTTATATAAATTTGAGAACGGAGAATATAAATATTATGGAAATAAAAACCCACTACTAAAAAATAGAATCACATCAATAAAAAGAATTGATATAGATAGCTGTATATTGATAGCTACAAAAGGATCGGGAATTCTTGTGATGAAAGGAAATAATGTTTTACAAATAAGTGAAAAAGATGGACTTCTCAGTAATCATATTAAGCATTTATTTATTGATAAGAATGTGATCTGGGTTTCATGTAGCGGAGGGTTAAACAAAATTATAATTTCAAAAAATAATAAGTTTACAATTGAAAGTTATACTAAGGCGGATGGTTTAATCTCCAGCGAAATCAATAGCGTATTGGTATTGCGAGATTCAGTATATGTAGCAACAAAAAACGGATTGTGTATATTTAATAAGAACGAAGTTCATACCAATACAACACCACCACCTGTTTATATAACAGGTATAAAAATAATGAACGATGATACACTAGTTCAATCGACATATACGTTACCATATGATAAGAATTTCATAGAAATCAATTTTGTAGGTTTGACATATAGAACAGCAGGAAATGTAGTATATAAATATAGATTATCAGGAGCCAATGAAGAATGGGTGTATACTAAAACCCCAACAATTTTTTATCCTATGTTGCCTGATGGTAAATATAAATTTGAAGTTTATGCCATGAATAAAGATGGAGTTTATAGCACTAACCCCGCCACAGTAGAATTTATAATACGTCCACCTTTTTGGAAAACCTGGTGGTTCATAGGTTTATGCGTTTTATTTATTGCTGTTGTTATACGTATGATTTTTTATTTCAGGGTAAAAGCTATAAAAAAGACCAATGAATTGAAAATGCAATTGAATAAATACATGCAACAGGCATTAAGCCAACAAATGAACCCACACTTTATTTTCAATTCACTAAATTCGATTCAATACTACATACTTAAAAACGACAAGACTACTTCAAACCGATACCTTGCAAAATTTTCGAGATTGATGCGCATCATACTGAATAATTCCCAACACCAGTTAATCACGATACAAGAAGAATTGGAAGCTTTGGGTTTATATATAGAATTAGAATCGTTGCGCTTTAAGGAAAAGTTTGAATACAACATCACGATCGACCCAAACCTTGAAACAAATATTTACAAAATACCACCATTATTACTACAACCATATGTAGAGAATTCGATATGGCATGGATTGATGCATAAGGAAGAAGGAGAAGGAAAATTAGAGATAGAGTTAAAGATAATAGAAAACAAGATACATTGCACGATAACCGATAATGGAGTAGGCAGAGAAAAAGCAGCCGAGATAAAGAGTAAGAAGACGCGCACCTACGAATCGCATGGGACGAAGATAACGGGCAACAGGCTGAAATTAATCAGCACCCTGAACAATATCGATATGCAAATCAACTACATTGACCTGAAGGATGAACAAGGCAAAGCCACCGGAACCAGGGTTGAAATAAATATTCCTTTAATAAAATAAATTACATTTTCCTTCTGTATTGCTCACCAACATTGTAAATCTTCAGTTGTAATACCAATTGCCATTATTTTATTAATTAGAAATAAATATCTAACTTAATAAAGCAGTAAAACAAGCCTTATTACGAATTGGTGAAGTTTTATTCCTTACCAATTGCTGGTTGGAATGTAAAAAGCTCCACTTATTTGGAGTTTTTTGTAGAAATAATTGGTAAAAAGTGCTTAAACACTTTATTCCGTATAGATTAATACAATTACAAAGATACATTCTTTACTGCATTTTTAATAACAAAAAAAAGAAAATGCAAAAGAAAAACGAAACAACAATGCCGATTATTAACAATAACCCAATATGTTCTGTCTCTTTTCCGCTCTTAGGTATATAGCTCGGATCAAAGGCGTTTAGTAAATGACCTGAGCAATTACCTTTTATTAATACAGAATTGAATTCCATAAAATCAAACGGTTTATCAAATTGATTCCTGTATGTTTGTTCGCTATACTCTCCGTAACGTGACATGTTCTGAAAATTATATCGACCTCTTAATCCTAAATACAACATCAATATCGTTATCATAAATCGTTGGCGGGATTTGTTTATTCCCGACATTTTTCCTATTATTGCACTGATAAGAGCCTTGCTCTTATTATTAGCATCAAGTTCAATGTTCGTCATAAACAAAGCTTGATGCTTTTTCTTTTTCCCTGTTGGGGTATTCCTTAAAAGTTTTTTACATACTTTTGTTAATACCTTTAATTTTTACCGAACTATTGATTAAGACAGTTTTATTATCAATTATGACTTTAAAAACAACATGTAAAATTTGTAATAGCCATAATCATACATACATTGGAAAGCCAGTTATTAATAAAAATATTTCGGCAATTTCTTTTTTTGAGGTGCTATGAGAAAAAGTTTATAATTCTAAAGAAGAAAAAGTCACGATTTCTTACACCTTGATTAGACGCCATAAACTTTTTTATTCTACCGTTTAGATTTTCAGCAATAGCATTTGTTTGTCCATTAGTAAAATAAGCCAATATATCATTTTCGTTGCTTTCAACTAATGATTTAAAGTTTGTCATTTCATCAATGTCGCAATCCTCTACTGCCTCATACCAAT